>DASRAT010000847.1:0-2358 GCA_035638015.1 Gemmataceae bacterium
TTGAATGCCTCTTCTGGGCCGCCGCGTTTGCTTCCGTCAGTACTCCTTTGTCCCGTAAGATATTTCGACCAAATTCCCCCTCACTGGGCAGTATCATGTAACTAACCTTTGGCATGAGGCGCCCACGATGACTAGCGGCCGCTGGGACAATGTCGTGCAAGAGATCCGCCGCATTGCGGGTTTGTCCGCCACCGCACTGCTGCCCGACCGAGAACTGCTCGAGTCCTTCGTAGGTCGGCATGACCAGGCCGCATTCGAGGTGCTGGTTCGCCGCTACGGCTCAATGGTTTTCGGGCTCTGCAAGCGCATTCTCCGCCACAACCAGGATGCCGAGGACGCGTTTCAGGCCACATTTCTAGTTCTGGTCCGCAAGGCGGCGTCACTAGGCCGCGGCGAAACGGTGGGCAACTGGCTCTACGGCGTGGCCTATCGCACCGCCCTCCAGGCCCGCACGAGGTCCACGCGCCGCCGCCGTCATGAAGCATTGGCGGCACCGAGGGAACACGAGGAATCGTCCGTGGAAATCGCGGCCCGCCTGGAATTACAAGCGCTGCTCGACCGCGAGTTGAGCCGATTGCCGGACAAGTACCGGGCGGTCATCGTCCTGTGCGATCTGTTGGGCAAAACCAAACGGCAGGCCGCCGAGGAGCTGCGCTGTCCGGAAGGAACCTTGTCGAGCCGGTTGGCTTACGGCAGGGCGTTGTTGAAAAAACGGCTGGCCCGCTATGGCCCTGCTTTTGGGGGCACGGCGGGAGCAGTCTTGATGGAACAAATTGCAACGGCAGCGGTGCCGGCGGGACTTTGTGGTACAACCATCAAAGCGGCGGCGTTAATCGTCAAGGGAACGACAACGGCGGCCGGGCTGGCGCCCAATGTTGTTTCCTTGGTGGAAGGAGTGATCAAGTCGATGTTACTCACGAAATTGAAGCCGATTGTGGCGTTGATGTTGGCGGCCTCGCTGCTCAGCGGGGTGGCCTGGGTGGTCGCTGGCGGCGTCGGCGCCGGTCAAAAGCCCGCTGCTGCCAAACCTGGCAATGAGGCCAAAGCACCAGCAGCGCCGCCGGTTGCTACCCAGGATGACGCCGTCAAAAAGGACTTGCAAGCATTGCAGGGCACTTGGCTGGCGGTCATCGTGGAACGAAACGGCGAGAAAGCTCCGGAAGACGCCCTGAAGAACGTCAAGGTGGTTATCAAAGAGGACAAGATAGTATTCAACCTTGACAGCGATAACCGCAACCCGCCTTTCAAGACGACTTTCAAAATCGACCCGAGTAAGAAGCCTAAAGCGATGGATATTTCCCCAGAGGAGGGGCCTCAGGAGGGTGTCAGCGTGCCGGCCATTTACGAGTTGGATGGAGACGCCCTAAAGATCTGCTTAGACGATAGAAAAGGGACAAGCGACAAACGTCCGACCGAGTTTAAGACCACGCCGGGATCACGGCTCTTGCTGTTCGTGCTCAAGTCAGAGAATGCTCAAAAGAAAAAGGAGTTGATGTACGGCGGCAAGGATTTCAATGCCTGGCGCGATATCCTGCTCAAGGATTTGAAAGCCGAAGTCCGCATGGAAGCGATCAAGGCAATCGGCACCTTTGGCGTCAACGGCTATGCCGAAGATGCGGCCGCATCCCTTCTGGAGGTCATGACCAAGTACGAGGTGGGCAAAACGGACAAGGACGACGACAAGGTTATCGACTTCGCTCAGAAAACGTTGGTCAAGATCGGTGTCAATGTCATTCCCGGCGTCGCCAAATATCTGGCAAGCAAAAATATCAATGACCGCCGTATGGCTGCTTATGCGTTAATACCCTTGATGGTATCTTTACCCAATGAGGCCTTTCCGCAATTTTTGGTGGCATTCAAGGACGAAGACAGCTTGGTGCGCAATTATGCCGTGCTGGCACTTGGCCGCGCCGATCCTTGGAAAGGGCAGTTTTCTCCCACATTCCCGGCGGCAGACAAAAAAACGATTGTGTTGGGACTGGCGGATGCGCTCAAGGCCAAGGAGGACGCGGCCGTCCGTTACTACGCGGCGGTGGCACTCGGTTGGCTTGGCTCTGACGCCGAATCAGCGGTGCCCGCGCTAGTCCTGGCTTTGACGGATGATTACAACGAGGCACGCAAGGCTGCCTTCGCCACCCTTGAAAAAATCGGGCCGGCGGCGGCCAAGCAAGCCGTGCATGTTTTGATCGGCATCGTAAATGAGACCCCTGTTTTCAAATCGCAGGAAGAGTTTGAGGCTTCAATGCCGGCTTTGAAGAAGTCAAATGAGGCGATGATCGCCTTGGGACGCCTCGGCCCCGCTGCCAAGGACGCTGTGCCGGTGCTTATCAAGCTCGTAAAGACGAATCAATACCTACG
>DASRAT010000848.1:0-4545 GCA_035638015.1 Gemmataceae bacterium
ATCGAAAAGTCTAATTGCGTTGTTCCATGCGCGGATTAAGTACCCGGATGCGGGCGAGCCAAGGCTGGCCTCTTGACAACTGCGATTGTCAAGTTCTCAGCCGCGCGTTTATGATGAATTTGCGTTTAAGGCTCCTCCCATCCAATGCTGCCAAGGAGCTAAACATGTGGCGCATCACTTTTTGGTTGGTTATCCTCTCAGTGCTGTTCGTGTCTGAAATCCCTGGCCAACAACCCCAGGCCAAACAAAAATCTGAGTTTCCCCTGGAAGCGGACATTCGGCTGCTCGACACCAGCACCATCCGCGCGGCGATTGTCCAGGAAAAAATCGACATCGTCACCAAATACGGCAAGCTCACGGTGCCGACCAAGGACATCGTGAGCATTGACATGGGCGTCGATGTGCCTTCCGATGTTCAGAAAAACGTGGCCCAGCTCATTGAGTTTCTGGACAGCGAGAATTACAAGGCACGTGAGCTGGCGCTCAGGGATTTGATTGAACTGGGGCCGCATGCCTATCCACAGCTATGCTGCGCCGTCAAATCCGAGAAGCCCGAGGTGGCCAAGCGGGCGTCGATGGCGCTGGAGAAGATCAAGGCCAAGCATCCGGCGGCCAATTTGCGGTTGCGCGATTTCGACATTGTCACCACCACGACATTCCCCATTTTCGGGAAGGTGACGCCGCCCACGCTCAAGGTGAAAAACGACACCTTTGGCGCGGTGGATTTGAAGCTGACGCAAGTGCGCGTCATTCGCTGGGTCACCGCTTCGTTGGCGGAAGCCGACATTGTCGTGGACGCGGGCAGTTACGGCAGCGTCCCCAACAAGTGGCTGGAAACCAGTGTCGATGCCCGATCAGGCGTGCGCCTGGTAATTGTGGCCACCGGCACGGTTGACCTGTGGCCTCAAGGCCCCAATTACAGCAGCACGCCGAATGGCTACAATGCCAACGGCCCCAGCCCGCCGGGGACGCAGTTCAAGTCGGGCACGCTGCTCGGACGAGTTGGTCCTGAGGGGCCTGTGTTCATGATCGGCGACCAGTTCGACGGGATCATGACGCGGGACGGCAAACTATATCTGCACATCGTCCCCAGTCCGTGGAACAATCCATCCAGTGGCTCGTATCAGGTAAAAATAAAGGCCAGAGACGAGTTTGGGGAGTAGCGATGTGGGACGGCCTTCCCAGGTCGGCTTGGACGGCCTGGGAAGGCCGTCCCACAATATCCTTAACAGAGGGTTATTTCGGCACTGGCTCGAACACTAGCTTGCCGCTATTCTTGCTGTTGCGTGCTGGTTCGTCCGAGTTGCGATTGATGAGCAGCACCCAATACTCTTGTGTTTGCGGGGCCAAAAACTCAACCCGGCAGTTCTTGTCGAGTTCAGTGTCGTAACGCAAGCACAACTCTCTGGCGGCGGTGTCGAGATTCTTCGCCTTCATGAAAACGTCCATCTTGTTCTTGTCGGTGAAGACGAACAAATCCATGTCGCTGTTGCCGGCGCTGGTCACGGTGATGACGACCTTGTCGCCCTGATGGAACGGTATGGGCCAAAACACCGATTGATTGGTGTCGAGACGCCAGCTGCGTTCGTTGGGCGGTTCCTTGACTGCGAAAACGATGACGCCGATGACGCCACAGCAAAGCAAACCGCCAAGCAGTAATGCACCGCCAGTGAAAAGCGTGACACGCCAGGTTTTGCCTGAAACGGCCCTTTGGCGCGGACGCGCGTAATCAAGCTCATCGTCGCGTTCTGCGCGGTCGCCATAGAGTCGTGGAGCAGGCGCCGCCGGTGGCGCGGCCGCACTGAACAGGCCTGGCTGAGAACTGGCCGGCTGCCAGTCGGCAAGACCTGTTTTCCAAATCAAATCGCTTGGTTGGAGCAAACCGGCAGCCGCCCGTTCGCGCAGCTCGTCGAAGGTGACCGGGCCATGTTGCTGGCCCTTTTCGGCAAAATACCATTCGGCATCCATGGCGATTGGTGCTCGGAACTAATAATGGACTGTGGAACCCACCCGGCTCCCCTTAAACAGCTTCACGACGACCCGATATTGGCCTGCTTGAGTCGCCACAAATTTGACATAACAATCCTTGCTGGTGTAGTTGTTCACCGGGATCTCCATGCCGTTTGGGTCGAATACGTACAAGTCCAAATTCGGCTCGGCGCCTGCCCACGTATTGGTGATGACGCTGATCTCCACTTGCTCATTTTGCTTGAACTGGATGAAGGCTTCGTTTTCCTGGCCCGGAAGATCCAGATTGACGGGATAGGAGTTGGCGCCCACGGGGCCAGGGCGCAGGTTGGCGCCACCCTTGAATTTGGGAACGGGCTGAAACTGCTTCGGTGGTTGCCATTGAGGCGGCGGAGGAGGAGGCGGCACATAGGCTACCGGTCTAGCGCGGGGGCGCGAATCAGCCACAATGGCGATAATTGCCACGCCGACCACCGCCACGAGGAACAGGGCGAAGACAATGCCGCCGATGATGGCCACCTTGGCGCCGGTGCCAAGTGCGCTCTTGCGGCGCTGGCTGATGGGCCGGCGGCCACGGGCGTAATCATCGACGGAACGCCGGGAAGGCCGTTCCAGGCGAGGCGCCACAGTAGGTATGGCTTCCGCGGTCGGTGAAGGCTCTTTCGGTGGCGTTGCTGCTGGGAACAACCCGCGCGTCGTGCTCGCAGGCGCCCACTGGCTCATGCCTTCTTGCCAGACCAAATCGGACGGTTTGAGCATGCCGGTGACAGCCAATTCGCGCAGGGCCGTGCTGGTTACGGGTCCGGTTGGTTGTCCGTTGTTGGCATAAAACCATTCGTCGGCCACGTTGGGACTCCTTGCAGCTTGTCGTCTTGGCTAAATCCAGATTACACGGAAAACCGCCGGCGAGGCAGATAAAAACCTACCATTATTTCCGTTGAAGTTGCCCCAAAACCAAGGTGTGACAAAGCGCTAGGCATATTGCCGTTCGCGCAATAGGTCGGCGACGCGATAGCCTTCATGTGTGACAGCATAGACCTCGCCCTTGTTTCCTCGATCTTCAAGCAAGCCCGCATTTCGTAACTCTTTCAGTGCGCCTTCCCACCGAATGTGCTTTCGCGGGAAAATGCCTTCCACAAAATCTTTGCCGTTTGTCTGGATCGTCAAACCGCGCATCGTCCGCGCCTTGTACAACAATCCGCGTCTATCTTGAGTGGTCTCCACCAACAGTTCGCTGGCCGGTGGCGATAACTCGGGAAGCCGTGGTTGAGTGATGCCTACCTCTTCATGTCCTTGGCCGTTTCCGTTTTTTTTTGACGTGAAATGCCGATTGACGGTCTGGGCTAGCTGGCGGGTCAGTTTCATGCGGAAATCATCGCCCGATTGATACTCGGAGTACAACCCTCGCTGACGTAGTTCGTGTTTGAATTGTTGAAGTGCCTTGTATTGCTCTTGGTCAATGCTATCAGCCACAACAGGAACCAAAGAGAAATATATCATAGCCGGTTTCTTGGCCTTGATATGTTCCTCGATTTCCTCAACAGTGCCACTTGCCGCCTTGCCAGTCGGCGTTCCGAGCTTAGTCCAAAAGGTTGCGATCAATAGATCACACCCACCCAAAACTTGCTTGTTGATGAGTGCTTGAGGTCGGCCAGCCAGGGACGGCGTCGAATGGGATTCCCAACCCACGGGCATAAGGACTATGCCTTTGTCCTCTGAATGGGCAAAGTTCCATTCCTGAATAACATTGCGGATAGCTTGACACTCGCCCGCAACATCGCTTGGCGACGCAATCATCACCTTGACAACTTTCGCGCGGTACGACATTGCTATTCTCCAACCTTTCACGCATCAACGTTCAAATACTCCGCCGGAATCGCCCGGAACACTTCCTCAATGCTAGTCTCCCCGCGCGCCACCTTCAAGAGAGCGGCCTGGCGCATCTCGATCAACCCCTCCTGAATCGCCTGCCGCCGCAGCACGGGTGTTGGCTGTTGCTGCATGATAAGCCCGCGGATGACCAGCGAGATGGGCATCACCTCGAAAACGCCGGTGCGGCCGGTGTAGCCGGAAGTGGTAGAGCGCTCGTCCATGGGTGGACCGTAAATCGTCTCGCCTTCGCCGGGGCTGAGCAGGTGTTTGACTTCTTCGAACATGCCCGGAACCATGCTCACGTCGTAACCCATTCGGGTGCGCGGGTCGAGCGTTCGCACCAGGCGTTGGGCGACGCAGCCGAGCAGACTGCTGGCGAGCTGATGGGGATGGACACCAAAGCTCAACATGCTTTGGACCGCAGCGGCGGCGATGGGGGCGTGAAGCGTCGCCAGCACAAGATGGCCGCTGTTGGCCGCTCGCACGGCAGTGGCCGCAGTCTCCGGGTCGCGGATTTCGCCGATCATGATGACGTCTGGCGCTTGCCGCAGGACGCCGCGCAAAAGCTCGGCGAAATGCAAGTCGATTGCGGGATTAACTTGCGATTGTCGCACGCGGACCAGGGCATATTCAATCGGGTCTTCAATGGTGTTGATCTTGCGCTGGCCGTTGTTGAGATAGCTGAGGCACGCGTAAAGCGTGGTA
>DASRAT010000849.1:0-9563 GCA_035638015.1 Gemmataceae bacterium
CATTCAGTCCGGACGGATTTCGGCTGGCATTAACCGACGGTCAGCGCGTTTTCCGCTGGGATTTGCGAACCGACAAACGTCAGGAGGTCTACAAAAGCAACAATATGCCATTTCGCCATGTGCGGTTTTCCGCAGACGGCAAGACTTTGTTGGCAACGCACCCACCCGGCATCAAACTGCTCGATCCCGGCACCGGCAAGGAACGGGCTGCCATCGAAGCCTACTACGGCACCATTGGCGCGAGTGGCCGGTACGTTTTCGTGACACCCGACAACCTCACGATCTCGGCATATTCCGCCACGACCGGGAAAAAAACGGCAACGCTAGCAGCCAAAAAGGGCAAAACCGAGGTGGGCCGGAGTCCGTTTAATGACATCGTTATCGAATCCCCCGGCGGCAAGTGGGTCGTCGGCCTTGGCGCCGTTTTATTCGAGGCCAACACCCAAAAAGAAATCCACCACTGGCAAACTCAACCGAAGCCCCTGCAATTCGCCTTTACGCCGGATGAAAAGACGCTGGTGACGACGGACAGTAAAGGCACAATGATCGTGTGGGAACTGCCTTCGCTCAGGCAACGGCACGTGGCGCCCAAAACATGGGCGCCAACTGGCCTCAGCGCGATTTCTTCAGACAACCGCACTGCAGCATTAATGCAGGATGCTGGCACGATGGTGCTGTTTGATTTAGTGGAGGGCGTGGCCCTTGCACGCGTAATTGGTTTCAGCGCCCCGGTCGCGCGAATGGCGTTTTCCCCTGACGGCAAGTCGCTGGTCACAGGCTGCACCGATGGCACGATCCAATTTTGGTGCCCCGTTACGGGCGCTCAACGTCTCAACGTTCCGGCCCATTTTGGAAGCGTTACTGTTTTGGCATTCTCACCCAACGGAGCAATTCTGGCTACTGGCGGTGGCCAAACCGTACGTCTTTGGCTGGCGCGGGAATGATGCCGTAGCTGAATCTGAGGTTGGATCACCTCCTTTCTGCGGCGGCCAGTCTGGGCATTGGCATCGACCGACGAGTCGCATGACGCCGCCCAGAATCTCGACTTCGGCGATAATCGTGTTCATGAATGCACCCGCCGCTTGTTTGGCTGTTCATCTACCCGCTTTCATTCGCCCAAGGGCTTCAATTGCTGCGCGTGTCCGTGGACTCATTTCCGCACCCTGAGCCAGATTCTCCAGCAGTTGCCGGGCTTGTTTCGTGCCAGTCCTTTCTAGCGCTTGAATGACACGAACATGAAAAATGTCTGCCGCCGACAGTGTTGGCTGTTTTTCAGCCAGGTTCTGCAACAGCTTCTCGATAGGTGCTTTAGACTTCGGGCTCACCTTGCCGGAGGCAAGGGCCGCTTGCAACGCCGGTTCGACGAGTATGCCTAGTTCGCCCAACTCCTTTAGTGCTGCGTCGCGTCGTTTGGCCTGCTCGATGTCCAGGTCAGCGATCAGTTGCTGAAGTTGCTTGGCGTCGAGCTTGGGAACCGGGTGGAGTTTGCCTTCCAGCAACTTGAGCGCTAGCGCGGGATTGGCGATCAACTGGCCAATAACTTCATAGGCCTCGGCTGCATTTCCTTTTTCCAACACGGCAGCCCACTTCTTTTCGTCCAGCGGTTTGGCGACCGGGGCATTGGCGTTAGCCGTCGGCCAAACCAGGATCGTTGTGTCGGAACAAACTGCCGCGAACAGTTTGCTGTTGGGAGAGAAGGCGACATTGCCAAAGCCCACGCCTTCGGACTTGCATTCGCGGATGGTGCGGCCGCTGTACAGATCGAAGATAGTCATTGTCTCGCCCGCACCGGCCAGCAAGCGGTTATCTGGTGAAAACTGATAAGACGCGGCGTCTAGCTTGCGGACCTTTTGCCCGGTGGCAATTTCCCAGACATAAGTAGGCTCGCCCGTACTCGTCGTGAGCAAGGTCTGGCCATCGGGCGAAAAAGCCAGGCCCGTGACGTTGTGCGATTTCACGGCGAATTCCGCGATGCGCCGGCCGTCTTGGACGGACAAAATGCGAATTTTGCCGCCGCTTCCGACCAGAGCGATTCGAGAACCGTCAAGGGAGAACTTGACGGACTGCATGCGAAAAACCAGCTCCAGCCCAATGTTGGTCGGATGCTCATAACGCCTTTCCTTGCCGGTGAGCACGTCGTAAAAGCAAACGACATTGTTGCCGGCTGCGACCACGGTTTTGCCGTCGGGCGACAACGCGGCGTGGACTTCGTCGCCCAGGTTCCAAATGAATTCACGCTCGACGTTGTCCTTCAGCTTGTCCATTTTCTTGGCCGTTTCCTTGGTCAATTTGACGACGGCAAAACAGGGCAGCTTGTTTTTCTCGGTTTCAATCAAGATGCGCTGACCATCGACGGACGAACCGAGAAAGCCGGGAATTTGATCGAACCGGTCCACCCTGCCGAGCAGCATTGCGGCGAGCTGGGCACTGAAACGGTCCTCGCAGCGGAGCAAGGCGGCCTGGCCCGAGGAAGCAAACCAATCGATGAAAAGCCGTTCGTCTTTTTTGTTCGGCAAAGGCCGCGGCTTGCCGCTTTCGGCTTCCCAGAGGTGAAATTCCTCGCCGGCGGCGGAGCCCAAAATGGTGCGGCTATGGGACGAAAACGACAGCATGCGGAGCGGCTCCACCGGGCCGGTGATTTCGGCCGCCGGTTTGCGACTGGCGACATCCCAGCGGCGCAGAACGTTTTCTTTTTCATGGCCGGAGAACACCGTCTTGCCGTCGCTGGAAAATGCCACGGCTTCGATGGCATTGGGATAGGCGGAAATGTCCCCGAGCACTTTGTCCGTCAGCGGATCCCAGAACCGGAGCGTCTTGTCGCCGCCGCCGACCAGCAGCTTGCCGTCCGGGCTGAACGCAACTGCTTTGATTTGCTTGCCGGGTACCTTCAACCTTTGCGCGACTTTGCCAGTGGCAGTGTCCCAAAGAATCACTTCTTCCAGGCTGCCAGTAGCGAGCCACTTGCGATCGGGCGAATAGCAAGCGGAAAACAGCGGTTCCTTGGATTGCCAGCGCCGCAGCTGGCGGCCCGTGGCGGCTTCCCAAAAACTGATGTCGGTTTCGTCCACGACGGTGATCGTTTTGCCGTCGGGCGAAAACATGAGCATGTTGACCTGACCCGGCGCCGGCGATTTCCAGAGTTCCTTCCCCGTTGTGGCGTTCCAGGCAGTCAGGTTGCTTTGTTTGATCACCCTGGAAAATTTGCCGCCGCTGCATTCAAAATGGAAATAAATGGCGCCAACCAGCGTCTTGCCGTCGGGAGCAAACTCCACCGCTTTGAGAAACTCCATGGTCATTGACGAAAAACTCCCCGCTTCTTCGATTTCTTCGGGGATCATCGGCATCGCTTCTTTTTTCCGGCGATAGTCGATGACTTTTTTTTCGGCCTTGTCGCGATCCGTGATGACTATTTCTCCAGGTTCACCCAATGCGATTTTTTGCCAGTTTGCCGACAGGGCAATCGAGTTGCGCAGATCCATTCCCCAGGTGAATATGCCAGCCTTGGCGGGCTGCGTCTTGCGGCCGGTCTGAGCATCAAAGAAATCCAAGCCCGCATAGCTATTGACCACCGCCAGCGATTTGCCGTCAGGCGAAACGATAATTCTCCGCGGATCATTGTTGGACCGCCAGCGGGCGGTGCCGAGCCGGGCAATGGCGCCAGCCGGCATCGGATCGCCGTCCAGATCGGGCAGAACGGGCCCAGGCGGTGGAGGCGGTTCAACCTTGGCAACCACAATGGCCGGCGCAACGGGATTTGGCGGCAGCGGTGCTTTCTGTTTGTCCAACCTGGCAAAAACTGCTTTGCTCTCGACCGTTGTCAAACCGTCGGCATTGCCTTTGGACAATTTTCCAATGATTTCCAGGGCCGCCGGCGTGCCGATCCCTTCCAGGATTTCGATGGCCCGCAGGTAACGCAATTGCGACGGCGTAATTTGTTCCAATTTGTCCAGCAGCGTTTTCAGCCTTTGCCGCGTCTCCAGTGGAGGATTGGCGGTCAGCGCCTTTTGCATCGGTGAGCGGACCAACTCGCCCAGATCGCCGAGTTCCTTGTTGGCCTTGTCGCGCACCTTGAAATCGTTGTTGTCCAGATCCTTGATCCAGTCTTCCACTTGCTTGACGTTGATTGCCGGGGCCGGTTGCAGGTGTTTGGCCAGGAACAGAATGGCGCTGTTGGGTGCATGCAGCAGGTCGGCACGCGCTTCATAAGCCATGGCAGCATCCTCTGCACTCAGGGCTGCCCAGTGGGCCGCAAGCTCCTTGTCACTCAATTGCTCACGACGTTTCTTGCCCGTGAGATTTTTCAAGTCGAGGACCAGGGCCGTCGCATCGGCGCCGCCGACAACCAGCTTCGATCCATCAGGAGAAAAAGCGGCAGCGAAGATGGGCAACTCTTTTTTGAAGGAGTAAATCTCGGTGCCGGTGGCGATTTCGAAAACGCGAATGCTGCGGTCGGCTTTCAAACTCCAGCCATCGGAAACGCTTGCTAAATAGCGGCCATCTGGCGAGAAGGCCACGCCACCACGTCTGTTCCAGTGGCCTGGCAAACTCTTAAGCTCCCGATGGGTCGTTGCGTCAACGATTAACATCGTTTCGTCCCCCGCGATTGCCAGGATCTTGCCATCGGGGGAATATGCGATTGCTGATACACCTCTTGGGAACTTGATTTCCTTGAGTTGCTTTGTTGCGAGGTTGAGAAGGTGCGCGTCCCCACGAGTACCGACCGCCGCCAGGGTTTTGCCGTCCGGTGAGAAAGAAAGGCCCACAATCGCTTCAACCCTGAATTCTTCCAAGCTCTTCCCCGTGGCGGAGTCGCGCAAGTAAATCTGACCGCGATAACCGCCGCTGGCCAACAACTTGCCGTCGCCCGAAAACGCCGCGGCATTGACGTGATTTCCTTCATCCTTCAAGACGGCCAGGCTTTTGCCGTGTTCGAGATCCCAGAGGCGAAAGGTTCTATCGCGGCCGCAGGATGCAAGCAGCTTGCCGTTGGGGTAAAGAGCCAGTCCGGAGATTTCTCCCGCGTGACCGGACAGCACGTTGAGCGATTCGCCCGTCGTCGCGTCCCAGACGCGAATGTCGCTATCTTCGCTTGCGGAAACGATGCGTTTGCCGTCGGGAAGGTAGACAAGAGCCTTGATGGCGCCGCGATGGCTGGCGGTGGGGCGCAGATCCTTGCCGGTGAGGCGATCCATGAAGCAGAGGGTTTGTCGGTAACTGCCCCAGGCCAACGTTTTACCGTCAGGCGAAAACATCACGGAGTGGATGCCTGGAGCCTTATGCCTTACAGGCGGAGCCTCGAGATTGGTCATGTTCCAGAGCTGAATGACCTCATCGCCATCGGTTGATGTTGAACCCCTATTCTCATTACTGGCAGCGGCCAATGTTTTGCCGTCAGGCGAAAAAGCCAGCGAAACTACCCCTTCCGAGACTTGTATTGACGGCAACTTTTTGCCTGTTTCGACGCTAAAAACGTTCATCCAGTGGCGAACACCTGGGACGATCAGGAGCTTGCCATCCGGCGAGAACTTCATGGTGTCGCCATAGTGCACTGTCGTGAGTTCATGCAGCAATTTGCCTGTCTGTGCGTTCCACAATTGAACCTTGTCATCGTCGCGCGTGGCCGCGAGTTTGCCGTCCTGGGAGAACACCGCCAGCCGAACGTGGATAGTCGTTCTGCCGACGTTATATGGCATTTCATTGAGTTTCTTGCCAGTGGCAGTTTCCCAGACGAATATCGTTGTAGGTGTCGCCGAGACCAAGGTTTTGTCATCACTGGAAAACGCGGCCGCGTTGTCCCAATTGCCGCCGTAGCCACCACCTTTCACTTCGACGCCAAGGATCTTGTTAAATGTGGCCACATCCCAGATCTGAATTATCAAGCCACCCGGGTTAATTACGGCTAGCTTCTTGCCGTCGTGCGAGAAGATCGCCCCCGCCGGTCGGTCCCCTTTCTCGAACGGCAACAGCCGAACCTTTTTGCCGGTGGCCGCTTCCCACACGTGCGTGCCTTGGTCGTCTCCCGTCACAATGATTTTGCCGTCCGGCGAATACGCCGCACATTCGCAATGATGAAAGCGGACCGTCCCCAGCCGTGCCAATGCTTCGACCGGCATCGGATCGCCGAAGCGGTCCAGCCGCGGCGGGTTATATTCCTGAGCATGCACGGTGGTCGGTCGACTTAGAGCCAGTGCAAGGCTACTGGCCAGCAGCAAAAGCGGCCTGAACATGCTTGCTCCTTGAATGATTGTTTCGACGGTAAACGGACGGCTTTCGAATACGGAAGCATGACCTCAAGCTTATAAACGCTCGCCCAGGCCTTCAATCAATGCACGTACAACCGGCGATTGCTGCAAATTGCCCGTGTGGCCGCTCCCCAATCCCTTCGCCCTCATTCACCAATAACTTTCACCAGCACTCGCTTCGGGCGGTTGCCGTCAAACTCGCCGTAGAAAATCTGCTCCCACGGCCCGAAATCGAGTTTGCCCTTGGTGATTGCCACCACGACCTCACGCCCCATCACTTGCCGCTTCATATGGGCATCGGCGTTGTCCTCGCCCGTTCTATTGTGCCGATAACGTTTTGGCGACGCGTCGAACGGGGCCAGGTGCTCCAGCTGATCGGCGTCGGTCATACATTCCGGCGGCAGCACTACAGCGGCAAGCGGTGTTTTGGGGCTAAATTCCTTGCTTTGCACTTCATCCAGAATCAACTTGCAATAGGCAAATTCCTTGCAAATCACATGACCTCTTCAACCCAAATGGCTGGATGGATCTTGTCGGCGGAGGCTTCGCCCAACCTCTTGGGGGCCGGGCCGCCGCCGATCTTTTGGGCGAGGCCACGGACATTGTTCCTCGACGAGTTGCTGAGCCCAGAAGGCCGTCCCACAGGGAATGGAGGTTGCCGCTTTGCTTGGTATTGAAGTGAATTGCCACCGCGGTCTCCTCCCGCTTTCTGAAAGCGTCCACGGCTGTAGAGGCTCGTGTCGAGTGCAGGGGTTGATGCAGATCGCCAACGATGTGCCTTACCCAGAGCAAACAGGTCCATTCTTTTCTTTCGGTGTCGTCGGGGATGCGATGCACTCAAGACAAAGCTGAAGTGCCTGAACGGCATTGGGGTCCACCGGATCCAGGTTGGGCGCCTTGTCGATGCTGTATTCCTTGTTGCTGCGGATGCCCAACATGACACGGTCTATTCTATTTCGGTTCGCCCTGAACCTTTCGCTGTGTTGCGCGTCCTTTTCCCGCATTTCGGCATCCGTGGCCGATGCGTAATCACCCATCAAGTTCATCGCCGCCCAGTATTCCTGGCCCGCCTCGCTGTGCGGTAAGGGCATATCCGGGTGCATTTACCACGGGAAAGTTGCGCGCGTTGCAGCGTCGGATCAGGGCGGCCTCTTTTCTAACAAGGCTCGGACCTCTGTGATGTCAATGAAATAGCTCTGTTGACGCGCAATCATGTCGTATCCAGAAACGACACCCACCAGCTCGGCCTTATCGTTGACCACGGGTCCGCCACTGTCGCCAAGGTTTGTAGGCGATTGTGTTTCGATAATTCGGGCGTCGACGGTTTGCCCTTTGTATTGCACTTTTCGGTCAATTACCTGCCGCACAAATCCGTTCGTGTAAACCCACAGTGCTCCGCTGGCACCTGGATTGCCGATCGAATGAAGCTGTTGGCCTGGCGAAGGGCTGCCAGCGGCCATCGGTATTTCCTTGACATCGGCAGGGACAAACTCAAGTTCGACTAAAGCCAGGTCCGATTTTGGATTGCTTACCAAAACCTTGCCACGAATGGGCGGAATCGAGAGGTAATAGCTCAGGCTTTTGATCTCGACGCCGTCGCGAAAGTGCGGAAAATAAACCAAGACGGTGTGCGCATTCTTGACCACGTGGTGGTTAGTCAAGACAAGTTTGCGCTTGATATCAATCAAAGCGCCGGTGCCGTTTTCGACAAAAGTGGCTTTCCCCTTGGCACTGCCTTCTCGTCCCACCCAGCAGGTTGATTCCAATACCCTCCTGTAAATCTGGTGATTTGTAAGTGCTGATTCCAGAACGGCTGGAGGGCTTGCAGCCGCTTGAGTATTGTATTTGGTTTGTTTTTCTGGCGTGGGTGTGGAATGTTGATGAGCAATGAGCCAAATGGTGATGGAAATCAGCAATAACAACACGATTCCGCCAAGGGTCAGCCTCCTGAAGTTTTTGCGATGTTTTTTTTCCATTTCACCAAGGAGCACCCGAGTAGTCGAAGGCGGCCTCGGGATGAGGGATTCGTTTGGATTGCTCGGCACCACGGGAATGGCCAGCGGTGAAGAAACTGCCGAAGGGGTACCAACGTCACGGTGTTCCTGTGCAACCACTTGTTTGGGTTGAGTTGACAGCTGTGCAACTGATGCGCGCTGGCCAGCCAAAGGAAGCGGTTGCAGGCGGTCGTTGTTTTGAGCTGTGGGCTGGGGTTGAGCATTGGATGAGCCCGCTGATTTCGTCTGCACTCCAGGTTTTTGTAACGCCGGCAAAAGCCCATGCACCGATTCGGCCGGGATCCACGTCTCAGTGCCTTCTTGGAGCACCATTTCTCCTGCTTGGACCAAACCTAAGGCCGCGTGTTGCTTAAGCTGAGCAAACGGGAGAGGACCTATCTTTTCTTGGTTGCGCAGAAAGAACCACGCCAATTGCCTGCCGCATTCGTTGCAAACGGCTTGGCTCCGAAACATCGCTTGCACCCCAAATGGTTTTTGGCAAGCGGGACAGGAAAACCGGATTGATTCCATAAGGTGAAAGTCCTTTCATCAGCAGTTTTTTTGGGGCGCTCTTTGGCGGTGCTTGCCGGCTTTGCCGGAGCATCGAGCCCCACCTCGCCGAAAACCAGGGCGTGTTGGTGAATGCTACTTAAACACATCATGCTTGGCGGCAGGATGGCTGTCAAGCATGGCAAACCTTCAAGACACTCGATTTTTGCGTGAGTTGGGCTTCCGTATCCGGGAGCAGAGGCTGGCGCATGAACTCACTCAAGAAGACCTCGCGGAAAAGTGCGGGTTGCACCGGACATTTATTGGGTCCGTTGAGCGAGGTGAAAGAAATGTCTCAATTCTTAACCTGCGAGTCCTCGCCAAGGCTCTTCGCATCGGCCTAGTCGATCTTCTGGTCGGCCTTGATTGATTATCGTCGCGGTCAATCGGCGTTGGCCACCGTTCAAGAAGCAGCAACTTGCCATTGCCGGTCGGTGTACCAAGCCAAAAGTGATGACATCGCCAACAGGGCAAATCTCGGCAAAGCAAAGCAGTTCGGCATGAAGTAAAGCCGGTTGCCACGCTTGTTCCGATGGTTTGGCCATTAGCTAAAAAAACATACCCAGTCCGGCCAGGACCAGGTCGGACTGGGTATGTTTTTTGCGATTGCAAAGTTTTTCGCAGCAGGCATCAATTGCGTGGCGCATTGCCTTGCCTTGCCGAGTAACGGTGCCGCAATCGGGCTGCCAGACGGCTAACGTGCCGCCCAGTCCATTGGCCCCAAATCAACAAAGCGTAAACAACGGCCGCCACTGGTTTGCCCAGTATCAAATTGACC
>DASRAT010000850.1:0-6371 GCA_035638015.1 Gemmataceae bacterium
GGCCCCATGACAGCGCCACCTGGCCTGTGCCTGGCGTGGCGGTCAGTCCTGTCGGTGCAAGGGGCACCGGGGGCGGCACGGTGGGAATGGCCGAGGCTTCGCTGGACAGCGGCCCTTCGCCGGCGGAGTTGACGGCGCTGACCTTGTAGTAATAGGTGAGGCCAGCAGTCAGGCCGCCATCCGTATAAGAAGCGGAGGTCAAACCCGTCGCAATCGGTGTCGCACTTTCGCCATTGGCGGTCGTGCCGCGATAAACGTTGTAACTCGTCGCTCCGGTGGTCGCGCTCCAGGCCAATGCGACCTGGCCGATCCCTGCCGTGGCGGTCAGTCCTGAGGGCGCAGGCGGAGGCGTGGCCGGCGCCGCGGAAGTAATATCGATGAAGTTGACCTTGTCATTGATCGCGCCGGTCGCAGGCGCGATGGTCAATTTGCCATCGGCCACGGTCACGGTCACGGTTGCCTCCTGCCACAGGTTGACAGCCGTCGGCGTGAAGTTGATGGCCAATGTCCCTTCTACGTTCACCTTGTGAACGCTGTCCAGATAGCCCGGATCGCCGGACACGATATGAACAGTGTACTGCCCATTGGGCACGGCCATTTCCCAAAACACGGTATTGGCCACATGGACGAGTGTGTCATACCGCTGATCAGGCGAAGTAGGATCATTGCGGTCGCGGGTGTCGCCGGAAATGTCCACATTCCAACCGTAGGTCAACCCATTGCCGCGAGCGCCATAGACAGCGCCACTATCCACAACGTAGCCGGCGGGCACCGGAGCGATTGCGGGCTGGAAATTGACATGGGCGACAAAACTCGGCTGAACAATCGCGGCCGAAGCTTCCAGCGAAGGATCGCCAACACCAACCGGATTGACGGCCCGAATCGTGTAATAGTAGGTGAGGCCCGCGCTAACCGTCGTGTCCGCGAAAAACGTCGCCGTTACGCCGGTTGCCAGCGGCGCGGCGCTTTCGCCGCCGGGGCTGGTTCCGCGATAGACGTTATAGCTGACGGCGTCCGTCGACGCCTGCCACGACAAGCCGATTTGATTGGCGCTGGCCGTGGCCGTCAAGCCAGTGGGTGTGCCGGGCAAGCGGGCCAGCGTGGTGGCATTGGCGACGTTGGAATTGCCTGAAATCCCCGCGCTATTGAAGGCCTGAACTCGGAAGTAATAAGTGGCGCCGAATTGCAATCCGTTAATGTCATAGGTGGTTGTGCCGGCTGGCGCTGTGCCAACGCGAACAAAGCCCGTCGTGGCATTCTGCGACAACTCGATGTAAAAGCCATCTTCGTTGCTGGCGTTGTTTTGCCAGGCCAAAGTCACTTGCGTGTTCGACGTCGCTTGAGCGGTTAACGACGAAGGCGCGGTGGGAATGGACGAAGAAGATAGAGTTTGGCTCGACGCGGCGGGTGAATAGGCGCCGTTTCCCAGATCGTTGCTAAAAGGCCGAACGCGGAAGTAGTAGGTCACGTTGGATTGCAAGCTGACCACGTCGAAAGTGGTGACGTTGGCAGCGGCGCTGCCGATTTCGGTGTAATTGACGCCGTCGGTCGATCTCTCGATGCGGAAACCATCTTCGTTGTCGGAAGAATCGGTCCAGGTGAGATTGATGCGCGATCCTGAAACCGCCGTGGCGCTGAGCGTGGCCGGCGCGACGGGGGCCGCGGTGCCAATGTATTTGACACGGAAAACGTGTGCCGCGAACTGTGTGGGGCCGCCCGTTTCGGCGTAAAGGTCCGTGAAATACAATCCGTCAGGGCCGGCGGCCAGTCCGACCACCGTGGAATTGCCGGTGCCGTTGTAGTGAATGAGCCGGGTCGGCCCCGAGACGAGATTGCCATTGGAGTCGATGATGAACTCGGATATTTGTTTGCCATTGGTGATAGGGCCGGCGGCAAAGGTGGGCCCGGACTCCGAGACAAACAGGTGATCGAGCTTGCTGGCCGGATAGCGGCTGCCGTTGAAATCCGAGGTTTGAATGAACGCGCCATTCACTGGAGCGTGGGCGGGAGGACCCCAATTGTAGGTGGCGAAATTGCGCATGCTGGCGTCGCTGCCGTCGAACAAATAATTGCGACCGGCGACCGCCTTGGACAGCCGATCGACGTTAGGCCCATTCTCGACGACGAAATGGCTGTTGTCGTCGGTTCGCCAGGCGCCGCCGAAGGGATTGCGGTAGCCATAGGAGAAAACATAATCCTTGGCCGTGATGCCATCCGACGGATCGTAGAACGGATTGTCGCTGGCAGCAGTGCCGTCGAAATTCATGCGCAGCACTTTGCCGCGGAAGGATGTGAGGTTTTGGCCCAGACCGTCGATGAAGCTGTCGCCAACGTGAACCCAGAGCTTGCCGTCGGGGCCGATGGTGATATTTGATATTTGATGCGATTGGCCGACGGGGTCGTTGGGCATGGCCAGCACTGTGGTGACGGTCGCGGCGGTGTGGCCGCCGTCGTTGCTGTGCAGGCGAATGACCTTGGGATAATGCACGCCGCCCGAATCGTACACCACTGTGGCAAACAAATCGCCGGACACCGGATCGACGCAGACGCCCGCCAAGCCCTGCTCGCCCGAGCCGGGAAACGCTCCGGTCGGATTGAAATTGAGCAACCCTGTCGCATAGTTGACGACCGTGCCGTTGCGTTCCACCATGGCGATGGTGCCGTACAGTTCCGTGACGTAAAAAGATGGATCGCTGGGCAGTTGGCCGGGATTGGGGACAAATGCGATGTCCACTGCCAGCTGGAGACCGCCGGCGACTTGCTCAACTTTGTAACCAGGTTGATCGATGGCCCAGGTGCCGACGCCAGGCGTCGGCTGTAGCGCGGGCGTGGTCTTGAAATTGCGCAGCGACCAGGGGCTCCACTGTGTCGCGGCATCGCCGCTGCTGTCGGCTACGCGCACTTTAAGCTGATAATTCGTATCAAAATCCAATTCCTGCTTGCCGGCCAGGCCATTGAGAAACTGGCCATAGGCATAAAAATCGCGCGTCAGCCGCAGCGAGTCGGTGACGCCAAGATCTTGCCATACGACTTGTGCGGTGGCGCCGGTGGTCCAGATTTGCCAGTCGGCGGCGCTTTGCACGTCGCCGGCGTCGGGATCCTGAAACGGCGCGATGACCATGTGGACATCGGAGCCGTTGAGGACTGCCCCGTCGGCAATCGGCTCGGTGATGACCGGCGCCAGCGGCGAAAGATTGGCAGGCGCCAGCCGATCTTCGAGAGCTTCCAGGGCGAGTCGAGCGCGTCGGCGGCGTGTTTTTTCTGGAGTGGGTTTTGAAAGCTGGGAAAGCAAGCGACGAAGCCACGTGGCCATGGGGAGTTGGCTCCTGGTGCAAGTGGAGTGATGGAAACCTGAAGCCGACCGTGGCGAAAAGTGATCTTGCGAAGACTCTCTATTCCTAGGTGAGAGAGTAACGCAAGTGACAGCCCATTGACAATAGAGAAATCAGAAATCCTGATTTTTTCGCGGAAAATGACAAAAGACGTGTTAACAAATGCTTGCGCGAGTTATCAAAAAGGAAGCGCGGCGAGAGGTGATTTCATTCAGCCGCGACGCGCGGCGGAGCGTTCGGCGTCGCGCACGCCAGGATCGACAGCCGTGGTCAAGGGGTTGGAAAATCGGAATGCGTGTTGATGCCAAAGCGCGGAGCGCCGCCTCAACACCTTAACGAAATGCGTCCTTCACTTCTTGCTTATTGATTGCAACTAAAGCCCAAATGCCAAACGGCAGACCCAGCAAACAGCAGCCATTGCATGGCAGCATGGCGATAATCGCGCCGGCCATGGCCAGGCCGTAATTGCGCAAGTTGTACATCTGCCACGCCCCCAAAAACACCATGACACTCCAGAACACACCGAAACCGGCGCCTACAATTCCGCCGGCGATGGACGCGATATTGTTGGGCCTGGGACCTGCAGGGTTGGCCACGGCGGGGAGGGCAACGTTGATGGCCAGGCTAAAAACTGACAATGCAAACGCCAGCCCGCCAGTGACCATGAGCGCGATGGCCGGTCCCGCCACGGACGATTGTGGCGAAGTCAGCAAATCGCGCCGCCTGTGTCGTCGCTCCCAATCGTCGTCGTCATCGTCCAGCTCCTCATCCTCCCAATCGCGAGTTCTGCGCCGGCCACGGGTGGGTTCTGGGTCGAAGTCATCGCCGCGCTCATGTTCGCCATGGGACTCTTCCTCGGCCATGGGCGGAGGTACGGGGCGATTCGGCGAGGGACCGGCGTTTTCTCTTGCTTTGAAAGTGACGTGGCAGGTCGGACATTCCACGTCCTGACCCAACAGGTCCTCTGGCACCTTCAGTTGGCGGCGACATCCTGGGCAGTTGATGATGATCGGCATGGTTGACTCCGCCGGTTGCGTAAATCACGATCGGCACATGGCATGCTTGAGCGGCAGCCAGGCCCCATTTTGCTTGGAACTGGCCACGCATTGCGTGATGAAATTCATGCCGTCAACTCCATCGGCCACGTTCGGATACAGGCTGTTGGCGCCGTCGAACTTTTGGCCCGCCGCCCGCGCGCACATATCGGCATACGCCGCCGTGTAAACGTTGGCGAAACCTTCCAAATAGCCTTCGGGATGACCGCTCGGGATGCGACAGGCAGCTTTGGCGGTATTGCCGATGAACGGCGCATTGGGATCGCGCGTGTAAAGTTTGTGCGGCTGGCCGTTGACTTTGACCCACATCTTGTTGGGATCTTCCTGGTGCCATTCGAGACTGGCCTTGGTGCCGTCGATCTCGATCCAGATGTCGTTTTCGCGGCCATGGGAGATTTGCGACGCTGTCACCGTGCCCAAACCGCCGTTGGTGTAACGCAGAGTAGCGGTGCCGTAATCGTCGAGTGGCCGGTCTGGCACGAAGGCTTTGAGGTGGCAGGAGATTTGGTCTGGTATCAGGCCAGTGATGAACCGGCCGAGATTGTAAGCATGCGTGCCGATGTCGCCAAAACAGCCGGCGGCGCCGCTGCGTTTGGGATCGGTGCGCCAGCTCGCTTGTTTTTGGTTGTCCTTTTCGAGCCGGCTGCGAAGCCAACCCTGGATATAGAAAGCGCGGACGGCGTTGATCTCACCCAGCTCGCCGGATTTGACCATGTCGCGGGCCTGGCGGACCAGCGGATAGCCGGTGTAGTTGTGCGTGACCGCGAAGACGACACCGGTTTTTTGCACAACCTTGGCCAACTCCTCCGCCTGAGCGAGGTCGAATGTCATCGGCTTGTCGCACATGACATTGAAACCGGCCTCGGCGAAGGCCTTGGCGATCTCGAAATGGGTGTGATTGGGCGTGGCGACGCTGACGAAATCAATGCGCTTGTCAGCCGGCAATTTGGATTCAGCGGCGACCATCTCTTGATAGGAGCCGTAAGCGCGATCCGGAGCAATGTCGTAATCTGGGGCCGACGCCTTGGCCTTGGCAGGATCGGCGGATAGGGCACCGGCGACAAGGGCGGCGCGATTGTCGAGAACGGCGGCCGTGGCGTGAACGCGGCCGATGAATGCGCCCTGGCCGCCGCCGACGAGGCCCATGCGCAGTTTGCGGTTGAGGGGTGGATTGGTTGGCATGATGCTGCTCCCGGTGTTTTGCGAGGATGATGGAGAGGGGTATCCTAGCAGTTGGTAAACCCAGGGGAAGCGGCAATTGGCAACAACTCAGGTCAGGGGCATTGCCCGTTGTTTACTTTGTGCGCAGAATCGGAATCTGCTCCAACGAAATTCCCCCCGAAACATACGTCTTGGCCCCCTGCCGTCGGAACTGAGGTTGGGAAATCTCCGTCGACAGAACCTGCACGCGGTCGGCCATGTAGGTGTCCAGCTCTTGCAGCGTGATGGTGTTGTTCTGCCTGGGCTTGGGCAACGGCGTCAGATAACCGTCGGCCTTGTAGAGATGTTTGCCCTCGATTCCTTCCAGCAAGGCCAATGTCATGGCGCCGTGTCCCCAGCGATCGGTCTCGTTGGCTTTTTGATAACGGCCGCAGGCGGCCATCACCACCAGGCCGCGTTTGCTGCCGGCGCTGGTGACGGACTTCTGGATCGTGCCCAGCAGGTTGTCGGGATTGGTCAATTCATCGTCCTCGCCTTCCTTGACGGCGCCGCTATGGCAGGTGTCGAGGATCACCACGACCGTGCAATCCAGCACTCTCCAGAAACGGTCGAGATCGGCGAGGAAAATGCCAGACGAGCTTTTGTCGCGATCATAGTCCTGAGGCGCGAATTGATAACGCCGCGTGGCCGGGTCGATCATGCCGTGGCCGGAAAAGGTGACGATGACCAGGGAATGGTTGTTGATGGGTTGTTTAATGAGCCATGTGCCCAGGCCGCGATCGATAATGCCCTCGCGTGTTGCCATGTCGTTTTTGAGAGTTTT
>DASRAT010000851.1:0-3170 GCA_035638015.1 Gemmataceae bacterium
GTCAACTGCAGGCGCGCCGCAGCAACGTGTTTCTGCCATTCAATGAACACGGGACCTGCTGTCCGTGAGGGCTTTGACCTGGCGTTGACGGAACTCGAAGATGCCTTCGTGGTGGAAATCGGCAGCGACCGCGGCGCTAAAATCATGCGAGATGTCGGGGGATTACCATGCAACGATGCTGAAATTGAATCTGCACGCCGCGTGCCTGTCGAATTGGGCCAACGCATGGCTGCCGGGCGCGGCCGGCAGCTCAACACCGACGGAATCCATGATTTACTGCTGGGCAACCTTGAACATCCGCGCTGGGACGATGTCGCCAAGCGCTGCCTGGCCTGTAGCAATTGCACAATGGTGTGCCCGACATGTTTTTGCAGTGCCGTGCAAGACGTGTCCGACCTGACAGGCGACGAAAGTCAGCGCGTGCGTCAATGGGATTCATGTTTCACCTGCGACCATTCGCAAATGAGCACCGGGCCCGTCCGCAAATCGATCAAGGCGCAGTACCGCCAGTGGCTGACGCACAAGTTGGCCAGCTGGATCGACCAGTTCGGCAGTTCTGGCTGCGTGGGCTGTGGCCGCTGCATCACCTGGTGCCCGGTCGGCATTGACCTCACCGAGGAAGTGGCGGCGATCAGGGGGACCAAAGCATGAATCATGCCAGCCCCTGGCTGCCGGCTGTTGCCACCATCTCGGCTATAAAGCAAGAAGCGCCGGCCATAGCCACGTATCGCCTTCGTTTTGACGATCCGCAAATAAGCGCGGCTTATCGCTTCGAAGCCGGCCAGTTCAACATGCTGGCACTGCCCGGCATCGGCGAATGCGCCATTTCCATCAGCTCCGACCCCGCCGATCTGAGCGGCATCGACCATACCATCCGCATTGCCGGCAACGTGACGAGCAATCTGGCGAAACGAAAGCCCGGTGCGAAAATAGCAGTTCGCGGCCCCTTTGGCTCGCCGTGGCCCATCGCCAAATTACTCGGACAAGACGTTGTGATAGCAAGCGGTGGCGTGGGCATGGCCCCTTTGCGGCCGGTGCTGCGCGTAATCCAACGTCGCCGCGCCGAGTTCGGTCGCGTCACTCTCCTTTATGGCGCGCGAACGCCCAGCGGCTTGCTGTTCACCGACGAATACGAGCAATGGCGCAGCTCCGACATTGACGTGCAGCTCACGGTCGATCTCGGCGACGACTACTGGCGTGGCAACATCGGCGTCGTGCCGGCGTTCATCAACAGACTTCGGCTCGTTGCCGCAAAAACCCACGTGCTGACCTGCGGGCCGGAAATCATGATGCGCTATGTCGCGCTGGAAGCACTCGCCCGCGGCGTCAAAACCGAGCAGGTTTACATTTCCATGGAACGCAACATGAGCTGCGGCATCGGCCAATGCGGCCATTGCCAGTTCGGCCCGGCATTTATTTGCCGCCAGGGTCCCGTCTTTACTTACCGGCAGATCGAGCCGTACTTGCATGTGGAGGAATTCTGACCATGCCACGGCCACGATTGGCGGTATTCAAGTTCGCCTCCTGTGATGGCTGTCAACTGTCGCTGCTCGACGTTGAGGACCAACTCCTCGCAATTGCCGGCGCAGTGGAGATTGCCTATTTTCTGGAAGCGCGCACGCAACAACTGGCCGGACCTTATGACGTGGGCCTGGTCGAAGGTTCCATCACCACGCCGCACGACGCCGAACGCATTCTCGAGATTCGCCGGCAATGCCGCATGCTTGTGACCATTGGCGCCTGCGCCACCTCGGGCGGCATTCAGGCTCTGCGCAACTGGGCCTCTGCGGATGAATTTGTTCGCCATGTCTACGCCCGGCCCGATTACATTCAGACATTGGCCACTAGCACAGGCATAGCCGATCACGTGCAGGTCGATTTCGAGTTGCGCGGCTGCCCGATTAACAAGGATCAACTGGTGGAGGTGATTTCCGCCCTGCTGATCGGCCGCAAGCCGCGCGTGCCGCATTACTCGGTTTGCATCGAATGCAAGCGCCGTGGAACCATTTGCGTTACCGTGGCTCAGGGCATTGCGTGTTTGGGACCAGTGACGCAGGCAGGCTGTGGCGCCTTGTGTCCTTCGTTCAATCGCGAGTGCTTCGGCTGTTTCGGTCCGAAAGAAACTCCCAATCTTGTTAGCTTGACCGGCTTTTACAAAGAACGCGGCCAGAGTCACGAGAGCCTCGTGCATCTGGTGCGAAACTTCAACGCCAACGCACCGGCATTTCGCGAAGCGGGTAACGCATTGCAGGAGGGGTCAGGGGACAGGTGTCAGGGGTCAGAAAGAAGCCTTGGCCGACATTCCTGACCCCTGACCCCTGGCCCCTGACCCCTACTTTTGGAGTCGGAATATGGCTGAATCAAGAATCATCGACGTGAAGGCCCTGTCGCGTGTTGAAGGCGAGGGCCGGCTGCTGATTCGGCTGAACGGCTCGGACATCGAGCACGTCGAGTTGAACATTTACGAACCGCCGCGGTTCTTTGAGGCCTTGTTGCGCGGCCGTGAAGTCCGCGAGGTGCCGGACATTACCGCCCGCATCTGCGGCATCTGTCCCGTGGCCTATCAAATGAGCTCATGTCATGCCCTGGAGAAAGCGCTGGGCATGACGATTCCTCCCGCGATCCGCACCTTGCGACGTTTGCTCTACTGCGGCGAATGGATCGAGAGCCACGTACTCCACATTCACTTGCTTCACGCCCCGGATTTCCTTGGATTCGAAAGCGGCATCAGCATGGCCGCGGTTCATCGGGGCGCCGTGGAACGCGGGCTAAAGCTCAAGCGCATCGGCAACCGCATCGTCGAAATCGTCGGCGGCCGCGCCGTGCATCCCATTAACGTCACCGTCGGCGGCTTTTATCGCGCTCCGCGCCTTTCAGAAATCAAAGAACTGCAAACCGAACTCGAATGGGGCTTGGGTGCCGCCGTCGAGGCACTGCACTGGCTGGCAACATTGGATTTCCCCGAGTTGCGGATCGATTACGAAATGGTCTCGCTGCGCCACACAGATGAGTATCCGATGAACGAAGGCCGCATTGTTTCCTCGGGCGGACTGGACTTGGCTCACGAGGATTACGAAGCCCATTTCGAGGAAAGACACGTGCCGCAAAGCACCGCCTTGCACAGCGTCATGATTCCGGAGGGCAAATCGTATCTGGTGGGACCTTTGGCA
>DASRAT010000852.1:0-2058 GCA_035638015.1 Gemmataceae bacterium
CCCGTGAAGGAACGCTCTGGGAGACGAACGACAGGGATGTTCTTCTTGCCGAAGCTGTCGGTGGCAGAAAACTCAATGCCGCCTCTCAGGACAACCAAGAAGTCGAGTTCGGTCTGGCCTTCACGGAGAACCAATTGATCCGCGGGTAGCGCCAGTTCTTCGGCGAACGGCCGGATCGCATCGATTTGCTCGTCGGTTAGCAGGGCAACTGTTTCTTCCTGACGAAACGTATCAGGCGAGCCATCGGGATTCCGCATGACCAAGATATCTGCCCAGGATGCGTCGGCTGCCATAGAGTTCCTCCTTGGGGAACTTGGTCGAAGTGGGTTGTTTGAATGGTTTGGCTGAAGGGCGCTGTACTAAGCGATTCGTCCAGCACGGAAGTTGTTCCACCATGGACACGCTAGATCCCGCCGATCAGCCACTTCGCGCGATCCGGCCCAGAGCGCTTTCATTTCGCGGGTTTCTTCAAGGTGCATGGAGCCAATGGACGCTGAACAGGCGTTGCGGGTTCGTCCAAACCGGCCCCGGCTTGAACAACTCACGCTAACGTCAAGCACCCCCGGTGGGCTGTGCCAAAGCAGACACTCCAGCTCGGCTGGGTTGACTTGCGCCAGCCGTGAGATTCGTTCAACCCGACCGGCGGAGCATTTTGTTCTTGCGGTCAACATGGATACTAATATAGTATCTATATGTGGCGTCCGTAAACACTCAATTTTCGATCGCCGTCCACGTACTGGCGGCCATCGCACATTACGAGCGAGCCTTTACGTCGGAAATTCTCGCAGGTAGCGTGAATGCGAACCCGGTGTTCGTGAAGAGAATCCTTGTTAAACTCTCTAAGGCGAAGCTGGCTAAGACCACCGTTGGCAAGTCCGGTGGCTATGACCTGGCGAGAAGCCCAAAGAGTATTTCCCTCTTAGACATCTACGCTGCGGTCAACCCTCCAAATGTTTTCGTGATCCATGCCTATCCCAAAAGCAAGGGGTGTGTCGTGAGTTGTAACATCAAGGAAGTCATGAGTGACGTGCTGGTTGGCACTCAGAAAGCTGTCGATAGGGATCTGAGGCGGACGACATTGGCGGACGTGGTGTCAAAAATCAGGAGCCGGACAGGTTAGCTATTTTTTTGATCTTAATAGATACTTTTATAGTTCCTAATAGAAGCAAAGGAGAAATCGCATATGAAATTCGGATTTATTGGAGCAGGAGAGGTAGCGCCGATATACGCAAAGCATTTTGTCCGGCATGGGCAAGAGGTAGTTCTCAGTAACAGCAGAGGACCGGACTCGTTGATCGAGCTCGCTCGCAGTATTGGCCCGAATGCCAGAGCGGGCACCGTGAAGGAGGCGGCGAAGCAAGACATCGTGATTTTGTGTGTTCGCTGGCATCAAGCAAAGCAAGCACTCGCCGAGGTTTCTGATTGGAACGGGCGTTCTCTCGTCGATGCGACGAATCGCCCTTTAGATGAGGACACCAAGGGCAAGACTGCGAGCGAGGTCATTGCGTGTTATGCCCCCGGAGCGCGCGTGGTCAAGGCACTCAATACAGTCGTGGTGGAATGGATTCAGGACTATTCAAACAAGAAGCCTAAAACTGTTCTATTTCTTTCCGGTGACGACGCCGACGCAAAACGGAAACTAGCCCGCGCTTTTGAGAAAACCGGCTTTGTCCCGGTGGACCTTGGCGGCCTGATCGATGGCGGAAGACTCCAGCAATTCGGAGGCCCGCTGAACGCGTTACACCTGGATCTGCTCAATCGAATGGAGTTTTGACTCCATGTTAACAACTATAAATACAAGGAGAAACCATATGAGCAACAACAACGGACAAAAATTGGCGGGAAAAATCGTGGTCATAACTGGGGGCAACAGCGGGATTGGCTTGGCCACAGCCAAGCGCTTCGTGGAAGAAGGTGCCCACGTCGTGATCACTGGCCGACGAGAGAAAGACCTGAACGAGGCCGCAGCCTTTATCGGGAGAAACGTCACGACGGTCGCGGGCGACGTTCGCGCCTGGAAGATCTGGACCGGCTTTATGCCGTCGTGAAAGAGAAACA
>DASRAT010000853.1:0-9439 GCA_035638015.1 Gemmataceae bacterium
CGGTGGTGGAGATCGATCCGCTGGAGACCGGGCCGCGCGAGGAGCTGGGCGGCGATTATTATTTGCGAGTGATGCGGGCCAATTTGGATAACCTTGCCAAGCAGATGAAGTGAGACGCAATGAGCAAGGCACTGCTTAGCATTCGCAATCTGTCTGTCACACTGGGCGGCAATCCGATTCTGCGCGATCTCAACGTCGAACTGGAACGGCAACGCATCACCGCGGTCATTGGCCTCAACGGCTGCGGCAAAACCACGCTGCTACGGGCCTTGCTCAAGGAAATTCCTTACACGGGAGACGTGCGTTTTCACTGCGGCCACGATCACCGGGCGCCCACGCCGCAGCACATCGGCTATGTCCCGCAAAAGCTGCGCATCGAAGGCCATTTGCCGCTTACCGTTCGCGACCTGCTGGCCCTGGCCTTGCAAAAAAAGCCGCTTTTCCTGGGCGTTAGCCGCCATGCACGCGAGCAAATGGACCAGATTCTCGACCAGGTCGGAGCGCAGCGGCGTTTGCTCGATAGTCCGGTGGACAAGATTTCCGGCGGCGAGTTACAGCGAATCCTTCTGGGTCTGGCGCTGCAACCCGAACCAGAGCTTTTGCTGCTGGATGAGCCGGCAGCCGGCATTGACTTTCACGATCAGGAGCATTTCTACGATCTTATCGGCCGGCTTAACCGCGAACGCAAGGTCACGATCCTGCTAGTGTCTCATGATGTCGTCATGGTTAGCGACCGGGCCCATCATGTGTTGTGTTTGAAAGACGGCCGCGTCCAGTGCCAGGGTGAGCCGCGGCATGTGTTAAGCGATGAAATGCTGAAGCAGACTTTTGGGTCTGAGCGGGCGGTGTTCGCGCATCGGCATGGAGGGTGATGTTGTGGGACGGCCTTCCCAGGCCGTCTTGGACGGCCTGGGAAGGCCGTCCCACTCAATACACATCGTCCCAGTCAATATGGATCGTCCTACTCAAAACGGATGCTGTATCCCCACCCAAATCTGCCACGGTGAATTGTCATTGACCGTCCGGGCCACATCCAGGCGAAGCATCGTTCGTTCGATCAACCCAAACCAGCTCACATCCCAGCGCAGGCCGATGCCGGGCGCGTAGGCAATCGAACCTAGTTGGTGGCCGTTGATATAGCTGTTGCCGGTGTCGCAGAAGAAGGCGGCGTAAAGCGTGTTGCCGGTGGCCACGTGGTCGCACATGGAAAGGTTCATGTTTTGCCACACGGGAACGCGCCATTCCAGGCTGGCGATCCAGTTCATGCTGCCCTGGCGCTGGCGAATGTCGTAACCGCGGAAAAGGTCACTGCCGCCGAACGGGAATAGGCGGCCGTTGTCGGGCAAACCCGCCGCGCCGTGCAAACGCATGGCCCAGCGTGTGTCCATCATCCAGCTCAGGCAGGGTTGGTTGCGCAACCAATCCATGCAATTGGGCATTGGCTTCACGGTGGAGACCTGGCCGAATACCTGTTCAGACCACTGGTGCTCACCGAAGATTGGGAATCCTTGCTGATAGGTGACGTCCAAGGCAAAGCCGCCTTCGGGATCCCAGTAAGGAGTCAGGTAATTAATGTGATAGTGCACGCCCAGCAGGCTTTGTTCGTTGAACGGATCGCTGCCGGGCTCCGGCATATCGGGATTGGGCAAATTGTGGCTCTGGATGGAGGCGAACGTCTCGACGTAATGAAACGGCGGCAAATAGAGACTATCGCCATAGGTGAAGATATAGCGGCTGTAGAGCACGCCGCGGCTGGCCTCGGGATCGCCAATGTCCAGGCTGGCGATGCTGCGCTCAAAGTTGAAGCCAACCTGCATGTGCGGAATCGGACAGTGGTCCCAGAGAGCATCAATGCCGGCAACAATGTTGCGATCCGAGCCGCGGTAGGCGAGATAAGCTCCCCCGCTGAATTCTTGGGTGCGGTAAACGCCAACGCGGACGCCGCCCAGTTCGGATTTGGTGTACCACGGGTCACTATAAGAGGCGCCATAGAACCACGGCCCGGCGATGACGTTCCACTGGTTGTAGGAATTGGTGATGTCGGTCTCTTCCAGTTGGGTGTAGAGCGGCGTGAAACGGATGTTGACGTCGGGCTTCCACGTATTGTTGAGAGGATTGCTGTCGAGCAGAATGTTGTCCGGATCGACGGCAATTTGTTTCGGCCGATGCGGCGACACCAGTTCCACAACCACCGAGCCGTCCGGGTTGGGCACGACGCTCGCGGAGCAATCCTCCATGGAAATCTCTTGTCCGGGCACCACGGGCAGCCGCAATTGATAACCGGCGCCGTCGTTCCAGCGAATGCCAATGCTGGTCGGTTCGTTGCAGTCGCCTTTTTGCCGCAACACGACGGTAGTGTGATAGGGATTGCAGTCGGTAATCCGGTGCTTGGCGTCTGACAACATTCCTTTGCCATCGGACTTGGGATTTCGGACCTCGGTGGTCAGCACGCTCTCAATGGCCCAATCGGTCATGGCTGTGTGGTAAAGCCAGTTTTGAAAAAACTCCTCCCAGGACTTGCCGGTATAGGCCTCCAGTTCATGCTGGTAATCGGCGACGCGGAGAATGCGGTATTCGTACTTGCAGCGCACTTGCCGCATGAAATCGAGAAACGCGGCATGGCCCAGGCGCTGCTCGATCATGCCGACGATGCGACTGCCGCGGTCGTAGGTCATCGCCATGAGGTTGACGAGATGGCCGAACTCAGGCATGGGTTGCACGACAGGCGTCATTTCACCACGGCCCATGCAGCCGATCATGCCGAAGTTGCGGTAGTCCTCGCGGTGAATGCTGGGCAGCCAGCCGAGGCCTCCGGGCCATGTGATTAAGTTGTTGTTCTTGGCAATTTTCTGGTCCATGACCTTGTTGCTGAAATGCACGGCCAGGCCCTCGTCCATCCAGGTCTCGGCGTAGCCATTGGTGCCGACGAGGTTGTACCACCATTGATGGCAAATCTCGTGCGTCAATAATGCATCCACATAGTTGCGGGCCATGTGCGGCATATTGAAAACGCGCTGGTCGATCATGACCAGGTTGCCGCATTCGTTGCCGTTCCAGCCGAAGTAGGATTCGACCACGGTGAATTGCGGATAGGGGTAAGCGCCGAACCACTGGTTGTAAACGGGGATCGCCTCACAGGCGATTTTGAGCATTTCCTGGGCGTACCATTCGTGGCCGGGCAAGGCCAGGACGCGGACCTGAGTGCCGTCGGTTTGGCCGGTGAACTCCTGGAATTCGGCGCTGCAAAAGAGGGCGAAGTCGCGTACGCAGGTTGGGGCCAAATCGATCTGCTGCCAGCCGTTGCCCGGATCGCTGATCTTTTGAATGGCGCTGCTGGCGGCCAGCTTTTGATTGGCGGGCAGTTCGACGTGGACGTTGTAATGACCCGCCTCGTTGAAAAACGGCTGATGCCAGGGTATGAACGGAGCGGGCTGCCAGCCCATGTCGTCGAAATAAGCGACGACGGGCAGCCATTGGGCAAGAAAGGTGACGCCTTTCCATTGGCCCCAGCGGCCTTGCTTCTGCGGCAAACGCAATGAAAAATCGAGCTCTACGGTCACCGATTGCCCCGGCTCGACCGCAATCGGCAACACGATCTCGAGCGCGGTGTCGTTGTCCTTCTGGTAATCAAACATCAGCGGTGAGGGATCGCCTGGGATACGCACGCTGTGCACATCAAGCGGCGGTCCGTCGAAATCGAGAGCTTCCTTGGGCGCCAGGCGAAGGATTTCGAGCATCTTGGCCAGAAAGCCGACGTCCTTGTCCGCCACGCTGAAGTGGGCATGGGCGTTAAAGACGATCTTGTTCGTCGGCGTTTTGTGGGGATTGGTCCACAGCACGCGTTCCTTGACTTGCACGCATTGGCGATAAACATCGAGCTTTACATCCACGTCATAGCGCGGCAGCCAGGGCGGCGCTTCGGCGCCGGCCGCGGACGCCATGATCAGGATGGCGACGCAAGCAAGGCAAGCAGCATTGCGTGGGCAAGGGCGCGGCACAGTTATGGGATCCTCCAGTAAACGGAGGGGCATACCGCGCTACGTTGGAGGCGTCCATGCCAAACCGGTGTCGATGCCGTAAGTTGGGAAAGAATGGTTAAATTGAGTGGGTGAATGTGCCATCGTGCGGCATTCATTTCATCCTCGCCATCGCCGCCTCATGCAATCGCCCATTACTTGCCAGCGTCCCGCCTTGTTGCAGCGCCCCCGGCAAGCCGTATTTCAACTCGTCCCCGTTGAGCTTGGTCACCCGTCCGCCGGCTTCGTCCACCAGCACGTGGCCGGCGCACATGTCCCAATCGTGCACGGCGTCATAGGTGTTGAGGTAAAGGTCCGCTTCGCCGCGGGCCACCAGCGCTAATTTGACGCCCGCCGAGTAAGTCTCGATAACCTTCGCGGGTTTCAACAACTGCACGCGCCGCGAGGGTTTGTTGGGGTCTTGCGAATGGCTCTGCGTCAGCGTCGAGGCGGACAAGTCACTGATCGTGGTGACATGGCAACGAGTCGCCGCGCCCGCGCCGTCCCGTTTCCAGCAGCCGCCACCACGCACCGCCCACGTCAACCTGCTTTTCGCCGGCTCTTGCACGACGCCCACTGCGAGTTCGCCTTTGACGACAAAGCCGATCATCACGGAAAACTCGCCCACCTTGCGGGCGAAGCCGCGGGTGCCGTCGATGGGATCGACGATCCACAGCCGAGAGCCAGTTTGAGCGGCCTGGGCGACGGTAGGCGTCTGTTCTTCGGCGCACAGCGCGTCGCCGGGGAATGCACGATGCAAATGTTGAAGAATGATTTCCTGCGATTGGCGATCGGCGTCGGTGGTGATGCTGGCCGGGGCGTCGGCGACGACCTCGAAACGCGCATAGGCGTCTAGCAGGTGTTTGCTGGCCTTTTCGGCGGCTTCCAGGGCGGTTTTCAATTCTAGTTCGTATGACATGGCAGGCGGTTACGCTCCTGTGTCGGCGGTTGCCCCGGCGGGGGCAGGTTGCATATTCACCAACCCGCCAAATTCGTTGAATTCCAAATACTGCAAGTGACGGTACAACTCACTTGCGGCAAGCAGCTCCCGATGATCTCCCGACGCCTCGACGCGGCCTTCATAGAGCAGAAATACCTTGTCACAGTTGCGAATGGTCGATAAACGATGCGGCAAAAAGATCGCGGTGCGGCCTGGCAATACGCGGTTGAAGGTGTCGTCCAGCAGCGCCTTGCTGTCGTCGTCCAAAGGCAAATAGGGTTCCTCCACGATCATCAAGGCGGGATCGCGCAGAATCGCCCTGGCCAGCGCGATGCGGAATTGCTGGCTAATCGACAACGGCTGACCCATATCGCCAATCGGCGTTTCGTACCCCTGCGGCAACTCCTGTATGAACTTGTGGCAATGAGCCACCTTGGCGGCCTCGATGATCTTGGGCATTTGATAACTGGGGTCGCCGCAGCCGATGTTGTTGGCCACCGTGTCATTGAAGACCAGGTTGTGCTGCAGCACAACGGCTATGCTGGCCCGCAGCGAGTCGAACGTCACCCAGCGCAGGTTTTTGCGGTCGATGCGGATCTCGCCCGACGTGGGATCAAGGAAGCGCGGAATGAGGTAGACGAGCGCATGCTTCTGCATTTCGTCAGGTCCGACCAGGGCGACGCGCTGTCCGGCCCGGACCGTCAAGCTGACACCTTTGAGCAACTTGCGGCCGGTGCCAGGCTCGTTGAGCGTGACATTGTCGAACTCCAGGTGCTTGGACAACGGTGGCAAAAACTCGGCCTCGACCGCCTGGCCGACGCTACTGGAACGATCGAGAAAGTTGAACAATACCGTCGCCGAGTAGCGGGCGCGGCGCATGAGCTTGCGATTGTCGAGCCAGTTTGCAATGGGCCAGTACAGGCTGACCAGGGCGACCGCCAACGTCACAGCGCTGGCGGCGGAAACGCCAAAGGAGCCTTCGATCACTACGATGCCGGCGACATAAAGCAGCACCAGGGCCGCCAATAAACCGAGTAATACCAAGACCGGGCGGTAAATGGCTTCCCCAAGGTAGCGGCGATTTTGCACTGCGGCGAACTTAGCCAGCTGCCGTTCGACGCGGGACTGATTGAACAACTCCATCAAATACACCTTGACCAGGCGCATGAGCGTGAGGCTTTCCTGGATCAGCGTCAGCTGCTCGGCCGCGCGGTGTTGAGCGATGCGGCCGCGTTCGCGGAACCAGGCCGCGATCTGCCCGCCGCACAGCCAGACCAACACGGCGAACATCAGAAACGCCAGTGCCAGCCAGAAATTGACGGCCAGGGAAAAGGCCAGCAACAAACCAAACTTGACCGGCTCGCGAATCCAGATGGTCAACCAGATAAACAAGCCTTCGTGCACCACTTCCAGGTGCCGGGTCGAAACGCTGACCGCCTCGCTCGGCCCCAGGGCCTTGAACGCCAGCGTGCCGAGGCGATAGGTGTGATGATAGACCGCACGCCGTAGCCGCGTGGTGGCCCCGATCACGGCCCAGGCCGCCATGTAATGAGCGATGACGCTGCAAATCGATCTGCCAAAGGCAACAAAGATCGCCAGGACGAGCATGACGGTAAGGTAAATGACCGGCCCGTCTTCATAGAGCCAGGGGATAAGGCGACAGGGCAAACCGATGAGCCAATTATCGAAGCGGTGCTGCGTGCGGAAGACGAAGCTGAGCATGCCAAGGTCGCCGGTGGGCCGTTGCAGTTCGGCTTCCAGTCCGCTGCTTTTCGCGTCGGCGGCGAATTGATTGGCATAATGCTTGGCCGCCCGGTCTCCGGCGCGATCCTGAAGCATCTGGTAAACGCCGACTCGCCACAGCAATTCCCAATGCAGATCACGCGAACGGCCGTCCAGCTTGGCGGGGTCGGCCAGGCAAAGTGCGACCACTGTCATGTCCGCGTCGGGATTGCAACCCAGGTCGTTCAACACGCTTCGCAGCTGGAGAGCCTTGAGGACGTGTGCATCCTTGTCCTCCTCCTTGATGCCCAAATCTTTCAGCTGGGCTTTCCACTGCTTCTCGGCTTTTTTGAAATCGGCCTTGTCCTTTTCGGTTGCCGTTTCGTCGGGTCCTTTGGCGGAGAAACGGCTAAGCGGGTCCTTCCAATCGTCTTTGAAAGCCCTTTGATCGCCGCCGGAAAGGCTGTGAAACGCCGGAATCTCGCCGCGACTGACCATCAGGTCGGCGAACAGACCCAAGACCATCAGCAGCAAAATGTAGAAAACCGCGGTGCCCACGCCGGCAACGAGGGCCGACCACTTGGCCACGCGGTGGTAATTGAGAAAACTCCGGGCGCGAGCAAAGGCGGCACGCTTATCCATAGACGCTCATCGACTGGCGGACTCGGACAACGGGGACGCTGGAACAGCCATTCTAGCAAGATAGACAACAAAAAGGCGAGGCATGCTCCCAAGCCGCCGGCGGCTTGGGGTCTTATGCTAACCGGCAAGCGACACAAACATGACCGACATCCTACCACACCTACTGCTCGCGCTGGCCGCCGTCATTGTTGTCGGCCGGCTTTTGGCCAAGTTGTTTGCGTATATCGGCCAGCCGCCGGTGATCGGCGAGGTTGTGGCCGGCATTTTGCTCGGTCCGTCGCTCTTGGGCAGTGAGCTGTCGGGTAAAGTCCTGCCTGTGGCCGTCGCGCCATACTTGGGCGCTCTGGCTCAACTCGGCGTTGTCCTGTACATGTTTCTTGTTGGTCTGGAGCTTAATGTGGGCCTGTTGCGATCGCGCGGCCTGGCCACGCTGACCATCGCCCAGGCCTGCATTGTCTTGCCGTTCCTGCTCGGTGTCGGCTCGGCGTGGTGGCTTTATCCGGTTTTGTCAGACGAGACAGTGCCGTTCGCCAGTTTCGCCCTGTTCCTGGGTGTGGCGATGTCGATCACTGCTTTTCCTGTGCTGGCCCGCATTCTCACCGATCGTGGCATCGACAAAACCGAGCTGGGCGTTTTGGCCCTGGGCTGCGCCGCCATTGGCGACGTGACGGCCTGGTGTCTTTTGGCTTTTGTCGTCGGCGTCGCCAAGGACCAGACATTTAGCGCCGTCGCGGTGGCGGCGTTGGCGCTGGCTTACATTGCGTTCATCTTCTTGATCGTGCGGCCATTGACGTCCGTCCTGGTTCGCCGCTGGGAAAAGGGACCGATCACGCCGGCTACCCTGGCGTGGGTCTTCGCCGCGGTGCTGCTGTCGGCGCTGGCCACCGAACAGATCGGCATTCACGCCATTTTCGGGGCCTTTCTCCTTGGCGCCGTCATTTCGCACGACAGCCGCCTGGCACACGAAGTCACGCGAAAAACGCACGATGTGGTGACGGTTCTGTTGCTGCCGGCTTTCTTCGCATATACCGGCATGCGCACCGAGATTGGGTTGGTGTCGGGCCTGGACCAATGGCTGTTGTGCGGCGCGATTATCGTGATTGCGACCACGGGAAAGTTCTGTGCGGCCCTGGCGTCGGCCCGCCTCACGGGTTTTGACTGGCGCACATCGGCATCGCTTGGAGTGCTGATGAACACGCGCGGGCTCATGGAGTTAATCGTGCTGAATGTGGGGCTTGAGCTAGGCGTGATCTCGCGGACCTTGTTCGCCATGATGGTGCTAATGGCCCTGGTGACGACGATGGCGACGACTCCGATTTTGTGTTTGATGAACCGCGGCCCACGGTCCAGCGTCACGGAATCCCCAGCAACTTCTGCGTCTGCAAGCTGAGCCGCCAACGGGGATGTTGCAGGCAGTATTGCACCGCCAGCCGGGTGTTGCGTTCGCGATCCGGGCCGTCCATCGGCTGCAGAAAGAAGTGCGCAAAATCCCAGTTCTCAAACTTCTCCGGCTCGGCTCCCGGCTGCGGGAAGATCAGCTTGAGTTCATGTCCGGCCCGCAACACGCATTCGGTGCCGGCCTTGGGGCTGACGCAGATCCAGTCGATGCCGCGCGGCGGCAAGAGCGTGCCGTTGGTTTCGACGGCGATCTCCGCGCCGCGCGCATGGAGAGTGTCAACAAGCGGTTGGTCCATTTGCAAAAACGGCTCCCCTCCCGTGCAAACGACAAAGGGCCGCGCCGATGGAGACGGCCAGCGGGCAAGGATCGCGTCGGCTAGCCCATCGGCGCTGTCAAACCGTCCGCCGCCGGGACCATCGACGCCGACGAAGTCCGTATCGCAAAAGTTGCAAATGGCTGAAACGCGATCTGGCTCGCGGCCGGACCACAGATTGCAGCCGGCGAAACGGCAAAACACCGCTGCCCGGCCGGTGTTGGCGCCTTCGCCTTGCAGTGTGTGGAAGATTTCTTTGACGGCGTACATGAAGTCATTGTAGCGGACCAGCGAACGCTGAAACGCGGCGACTTGACGCCGCTTTTTGGGTCTGCACGCCAGGCGTGATTGCGGCCCCAAAAAAGCGGCGACAAGTCGCCGCACTCCTAAGTTAGCGGGGATCGGCG
>DASRAT010000854.1:0-16377 GCA_035638015.1 Gemmataceae bacterium
GCTCGCTGAAGAAATGGAGTTGGCGGAAGGCACACACCGAGAAAAAATGCCATCAGACGGCACGACCACGGTCGCATTTGCGGATTGGCTGGTCCGCGCAGGAGTTTTTGAGTGTTTCGGCAATGTATTGGATCGGACCAAACCTCGTGACGTGGGGAAGCTAAAAGTCTCGGATTTCAAGACGATCGGCAAAGAGAAAGTAGCGAACCGTGCAACCACCATCATCCAGCTTAAGATCGAAGGACTCGATTATCCAAATGGTGTCACGTGCAAGCTTTGGCTCGATGACCAACTGAATGTGCCGCTCAAACGCCTTGCGGAAGGCGTCAAAGGCAATTTCCGGCTGTTGGAGACCTATGGGCAATGGAACTTCGACCCTAAGCAGCCGGACAATACGTTTACGTTGCCGAAGTAAGAAGCCGAAACCAATGGATCGAGCCGCCGCGGATCAAGAAATCGTAACCTGGCCTGTGGAAGAGCGCCTCGATTTGATCGACCGCGTTTGGGACGACCTCGTCGATTCCGAGTGGCAGCCACCGTTAACAGACGTACTGCGCGCCGAATTGCATCACCGGGTTGAAGCGGCGGATGCCAATCCTGGAGACGTTGTGAGCAGATTGTAAACCGCGTGAGAGGCCCGCGATGACGTTGCCAGCCACGAAACACGTCATTTTAAACGCGAAGTGGCACAATAAATCCAACCTATTCCTGCGCTGGCGTCTCATTTCTGTCTGAGCTTGACGGTTTCTGGTCGTCGCCGGGCCGCCCTTTCCGCACACGGGGTTCGAGAGTCGGATCATCGGGTGCAAGAGCTGGCCCGGAGAACTCCTGAATTTCACCGTGAAATTCCGTTTCGCACTGGTGAAGCGGATTGAGTGCATTTGAATTCATGGTCGCCTCATCCTACAAAAGGTCCACGCTGGTATCGGCCACCCATTGGCCGTCACAATACAATTCTACCAGATAGATGCCCGGCGTGGGGAATGAACAGTCCATCATCGTGTATGCCAATTGGATCAGCTTGTTACGGCGCGGGAAAGTCAAAACATTGGAGCTTGTGGTGTGAATGACCTTTCCGGTTTTGGGAAAAGTTACATCGAAGTAAAAGGGAATTTGACCAAGGCCGCCGATTAACTGGGCGAAGATTACGAAATGCCGCTGCAAGTGCGGGTACCCTGATGCGCGAATGGAGTTGAAGATGCCGATCAAATCGGTTTTCTGATTCGCAAATCCAAGGTGACCGTCACACAAATAAACGGCCTTGGCAAATGGTACAATGTATGGCAACGTCAAAACTCCATGCGAACGTGTTGAATCGCCCGAGACATTTTGGAGGGTTTGGCAAGCACGTCAAGCCTAAATACACCACGGGATAGGCGGAAGGCGCCGCCATGAATTGGGATCAAATCGCCAGCTGTGCTTAAGAAGGAATCAATTGTGACCTCCGCATACAAAGTCATCGGCACCCGCCCCATTCGCCACGACGGCGTCGACAAAGTCACCGGCCGCGCCCTTTACGGCGCCGACCTGCAAATGGCCGGCCTCCTGCACGGCCGCGTCCTGCGCAGCCCGCACGCTCATGCCGTCATTCGCGGCATCAAGATCGGCAAGGCGCTGCAGCTTCCGGGCGTTGAAGCGATTGTCACTTCCGCCGATCTGGCCGATCCAGGCAATCGCATTGCCGACTTGGGCGAGGGCGCCATCAAGCTGCATGATCTGAGCAGCAATTGCCTGGCCCGGGGCAAGGTGCTTTACAAGGGCCAGGCCGTCGCCGCCGTCGCCGCGACAACCGCACACATCGCCGAAGAAGCGCTCAAGCTGATCGAGGTCGATTACGAACCGTTACCGCATGTCACCGATGTGCAATTGGCGATGGAGCCAGGCGCTCCGCTTTTGCATTCCGATCTCAAAACCGAATCGCTGGCGGGTCAGGCGAACGGCAAGCCGACCAACGTCGCCAAGCGTTTTCAGTTCAAGAAGGGCGATGTCGCCAAGGGCTTCAAAGAAGCGGCAGTCGTCATCGAACGCGAATTCAAAACGGCCACGGTGCATCAAGGTTACATCGAACCGCAAAATGCCACGGCCCTGTGGAATGCAGATGGCACCTTGACGATCTGGTGCAGCACACAGGGGGCATTCACGGTTCGGGCGCAGACGGCCGAGCTTTTGCAGATGTCGATTGGCCGCATCAAAGTCGTCCCCATGGAAATCGGCGGCGGTTTTGGCGGCAAAATTCGCGTTTATCTGGAGCCGGTTGCCGCGGCCCTGAGCCGCAAGACCGGCAAACCGGTGAAGGTGTTGATGAACCGCGCCGACGTGTTCGAGGGCACGGGCCCGACGCCCGGCTCCTTTATTCGCGTCAAGATCGGGGCCGACATGAGCGGCAAAATCATCGCTGGCGAGGGTTATCTCGCGTATGAAGCCGGCGCTTTCCCCGGTTCGCCGGTGGCCATGGGCGCGATGTGTCTCTTCGCTTGCTACGACATCCCCAACATTCAAATCGACGGCTATGACGTGTGTGTCAATAAACCGGCCACATCCGCCTACCGTGCGCCGGGCGCGACCAATGCCGCCTTCGCCTGCGAAACGGTGATTGACGAGATTTGCGAAGAACTGCAATGCGATCCGCTGGAATTCCGTTTGCTCAACGCCGCCAAAGAGGGCACACGGCGAGCCGACGGCGTCACCTATCCCCGCATCGGCATGGTGGAAACCGTGGAAGCCGCGATGAAAACGGCTCACTACACGGGAACTTTGGCCGGCCAAAATCGCGGCCGCGGCGTCGCCAGCGGCTTTTGGTTCGGCATCGGTTTCAAATCTTGCTGCACCGCCAGCGTCAACGGCGACGGCACCGTAAGCCTGATCGAAGGTTCTACCGATATTGGCGGGACGCGCACCTCCATCGCCATGCAACTGGCCGAAACGCTCGGCATCCGCGCCGAAGATGTCAAGCCGTCGGTTGTGGACACCGATTCGATTGGCTACACCGACCTGACCGGCGGCAGCCGCACGACATTTGCCACCGGCTACGCCGCCTACGAAGCAGCTCAGGACATCAAGCGTCAGATGGTGGAGCGTGCCGCCCAAATATGGAACGCTAAACCCGATGATGTGACTTTCGAGGCGGGCGTTATTCAGCACAAAACCGACAAGGCCAAACGATTCACCTTCAAAGAACTGGCCGGTAAGCTGTTTCACAGCGGTGGTTTCATCGTCGGCCGGGCCGCGGTCGATCCCCAAGGCGTCGGCGGCGCATTCGCGACACACATCGTTGATGTGGAAGTCGATCCCGAAACCGGCAAGGTCACCATCTTGCGTTACACGGCCGTCCAAGACGCCGGCACTGCGATTCATCCCAGTTACGTCGAAGGCCAAATGCAAGGCGGCGCCGTGCAGGGCATCGGCTGGGCGTTGAACGAGGAATACTTCTACAACGCCAAGGGCGAGATGGCGAATGCCAGCTTCCTTGATTACCGCATGCCGACCAGTCTCGATCTGCCGATGATCGACACGGTGATTGTCGAAGTGCCGAATCCTGGGCATCCTTATGGTGTGCGTGGTGTGGGGGAAGTGCCGATTGTGCCACCGCCGGCGGCAATTGCCAATGCGATTTATCGGGCTTGTGGCGTGAGAATGCGCGAATTGCCAATGTCGCCGCCGAGAGTGCTGCGGGAGATTCTGCGTGTGGTAAAATAGAGGCGTGTATTTGCCTGCTCACTCCAGTTGGTTTGGTACGGTCGAGTTAGGCGGTTTTTCCGTTCTTAGATGTCCGGTAGCTGCCAATCCAATGGCTCGTGGCCCAGCTCCTGTAGTGCTCGATTGACGGCCGAGAATGGGCGGCTGCCGAAGAACTTGCTTGCCGACAACGGCGAGGGATGCGCGCCACAAATCACGCGATGTTTAGCGCTGTCAACCAGTTTGCCTTTCTTTTGCGCGTAATTGCCCCACAGTAGAAAAACCGCGGGTTTGGGTCGCTCGTTGACCGCCAGGATGACTGCGTCGGTGAATTGCTCCCAGCCCTTGTTTTTGTGCGAATTCGCCTCGTGTGCCCGCACGGTCAAGACCGCATTGAGCAACAGGACGCCGCGCTCGGCCCAGGGCGTCAGGCAACCGTTGTTGGGAATGGGGCAGCCCAGATCGTTTTTCAACTCCTTGAAAATGTTGACCAAGGAGGGGGGCGGTTTGATCCCAGGTTGCACCGAAAAGCATAGGCCGTGGGCCTGGCCATCATCGTGGTAGGGGTCTTGGCCGAGCAGCACGACCTTGACCTGATCGAAAGGTGTTAGCTTGAGGGCGTTGAAAACGTCTTTGTCTGGCGGGTAAACGGTATGAACCTCTCGCTCCCTTTGGATGAAATCCTGCAATTGGCGAAAATACGGCTGAGTAAATTCACTGGCGAGGCGCCGTTCCCAATCAGCCGGAAGTGTTGTGTTCATTGAAATCTTGGCAGTGTTGGCAAGGTGGAATGTAACTTCTCGCACGCATGCCGCTTTGGTATGGTATTTATCATGAATACGCAATCACTTCGGCCAGTGTCTATGCTCGCTTTGGCAGCGTTCTTGGTGTTGCTGATGGGCTGCACTAATGCACGTGTTCAGAATACCGACAAGGGATCTGCCAAGAAACCGGTCGTGGCCAAAATAGACCAGGGTAAGGGGAACGTCTGGAGTGACAAACAACTCCCTGATGTGCCGGCGGGGTCAGAGCAAACTTCCGAAGTGCAGGCCAAGCAGCCGGACAAGAAAGCCGACAAGAAAATCGACCAGGGACCGCCCCGCACCCAGCCCGGCACCAAGGTTGTGCAGGTTGCCAAGAACGTTTTTTTGGAAGTTGACGGCGACCAGCGCCGCGTGCTTGTCAAGGCCGAGGTTTGTTTGCGCCAGGGCATTCTCGAAGAACTGCTGTGCAAGGCCGGCACCAAGGAGCATGAGTCGATCCTGAGCGCCGCCGTCGATGCCAAGGACATTCACCTGGCCTTGCTGGCGGCGGGCGCGGAAGCGGGCAGCCCCGTAAAATTCGACCCTCAGTACACCCTCTCCCACGGCGTCGTCGCAAAGGTTGTGGTCGAAGGCAAGAAGCCCGTTCTTTTCGGTTACAGCGTCTATCCCGCCCACGGCACCGTCATCAAAGTTTCCTTGCAATTTGAGGACAAAGGCAAGACGGTAAAAGTCCCCGCACAACAGTGGCTGAAAAATCGCAAAACCAAAAAAGATTTGCACCTGGATTGGGTCTTTGCCGGAAGCGTGCATTATAAGGATGAGTTCAATCCCAAGGCGCCTCCTGTTTATGCCGCCAACCAGGGTGACGTGATTTGCGTGCGCAACATGGACGCCGCCATGCTGGATTTGCCGATGGCCACCAGCGCGGATTATTACGACACCGATTTCGAGGCCTTCACGGAACGGATTCCGCCGCTTGGCACGGAGGTAGTGGTGATTCTGGAACCCGTGCTGCCGGCCAAGAAGAACAAATAACGCCCGCCGCCGCATAATCAAACACCTGGCGCAATCTTGCTCACTCCCGTGTTGCAAAACTGCCCAATCACCAGTTTTGGCACCCGCTCGAAGCCGGGAAACAATTGCCTCCGAAAACCTTCATATTTTTAACTGCTTGAAATCACTTGAGTTACGATCAGTTTTTCAAAAACGCCCCGTGCGGTGATGGAATGGCACGACCCTTGCTTTAATAGGGACCGTGAATGTTGGTAAGCGAGTCCCAACAATCACACATGGAAGAACAAAACCCCGCCAGAACATGCCTTTCCCACATTGGCGCGGGACTAAGCCGGTAGCGAGTCCCGGCATGGTCCCGCGCCAGCACTTCTTTATAGACCACTTTTTTCCACTTTGGTTATCCCGCTTGCGTATTTGCGGTGGTAATCATGAATCGAGTCAGAACGTGTTTCACTAGCCGGTGCATCGTGCAAAACCCAAATGGTTCTTTCGATTGGCTCGTGAAGGAGGCAACCGCCTTTCGTTGGGCCGTCAGGTTACACGTTGGTTTGGTAGTCGCTTGGATTTTAGCTGGGCAAGTTCTGAGGCAATTTGTCACTCACCCGACGTCGGACCAGTTTTTGCTGCCCGATGCAGTGGCAGCAATCGCTCTTTTGCTGTTTTATGCTATTCCTCTTGAGTTGTTTTTCGCATTTTTCATCCTTGTTTTTTGGGGCGCACTGATCCTTGCGGCGAGATGGTGGGTCAAATAAGCCGTTTTGCCCCCTGCTCAAAGCCGTTCTCAATTGGCCCCTCCCGCAATGGCCGGCAAAAAATGCACCTCGCTTGTCGGACCAACCGCCTGCAATAATCCCTTTGACGCCAGCTGCGTGTCCACCGCCGCGGCCATGCCGGGACGCAGGGCGTCGCCGTCGCACAATCGATTCTTGATGCCAGGGTAAAGCCGATCCAGCTGCTCGATGACATGCTGGACCGTGGCGCCTTCGACTGTGACAATGTCCAGGCCCGCGGTAAGATCGCGGAGCAAGGCCGGTATGTAAACGGTGGCCATCTTTTCCCCTGGGCGGCAAGAAGTCAATGAAGTCCTGGTCGCGCTGGATTTTGGTTGTGGGGCTAGTGCTTGCCATTGTCCTGTTTTATGCGCTTGGCTTGCAAGATTACTTCGGCTGGGACCATGTCAATGCCAACCTCGATGATTGGCAAACTGCCGCTCGCGAGCATCTGGCGGTGGCCCTGGTGGTGTATTTTCTGATCTATGTCGCTGTGACAGCGCTGTCGCTGCCTGTCGCGGGCATTGTCACGGCGGTCGCCGGCGCTCTTTTTGGCCGTTGGTTGGGAACAGGCGTGGTCAGCGTCGCTTCAACGCTGGGGGCCGTCCTTGCCTTTCTGAGCAGCCGCTACATTTTCCGAGATTGGGTCGAGCGCCGTTTTGGCTCACGGCTGGAAGCGCTTAACCGCGGCGTGGAGCGCGACGGCGCTTATTATTTGCTCACACTCCGCCTGGTGCCGTTGTTTCCGTTTTTTCTCATCAACCTCGGCATGGGCCTGACGCGCATGCGCGTGGCCACCTACGCCGTCGTCAGCATGATCGGCATGTTGCCGGGAACGTTTTTGTACGTCTACGCCGGCGAGGCTCTTGCGTCTGTTGCATCGCCAAAAGACCTGCTGTCGGCCAATGTACTGATCGCGCTGGCGTTGTTGGGGGTTGTGCCCTTGGTGATTCGCAAAATCGTTGCCAAAACCTGACCGTGGGCCAGTTTCGTGGGGCAGACATTCCTGTCTGCCACTTTGCCGAAGAGGCTGCTGGCAGACAGGAATGTCTGCCCCACGAAGGAATCAGATCAACCCCTTACACAAAACCTGGCCGCTACACCAATGTGCCGATCTCTGCTAGACTAAACCGATACGGCACAATGGCCCTCAGGCGCACAGACATGGCAAAGTTAGTCGGCATCGACTTGGGCACCACTTTTTCCGCGATTGCCACGATGGACGATCACGGTCACGCGGTGACGCTGCCCAACCGCGACGGCGAAATGCTGACGCCCAGCGCCGTGCTCATTGAGGATGGCAGTGCCGTCGTTGGCCAGGCTGCACGCGATGTGGCGCTCGACATGCCTGATCGCGTTGCCATGCTCATCAAACGCTCGATGGGACAACCGACGCTGGGGCATCCCGTCGCCGGCCGTGAATTCCGCCCCGAAACGCTGTCGGCCATCATCTTGCGAAAATTGGTGCAAGACGCCGAGTTGCGCATCGGCAAAGTGGACAAGGCGGTCATCACCGTCCCGGCTTATTTCGACGACACACGACGCAAGGCGACCAAGGACGCCGGTCGCATTGCCGGGCTGGATGTGATCGACATTCTTGACGAGCCGACCGCGGCGGCCCTGGCTTATTCGCTGCAAACCGGGCAATTGTCGCCCGACAAGGTCGATGAAGCATTGCCCAATCAGCTGCAAACGGTTCTGGTTTACGACCTCGGCGGCGGCACGTTTGATGTGACGCTGGTGAGGCTGTCACGGCGGCGTTTCGAGTGCCTCGGCATCGAGGGCGATGTCCGCCTGGGCGGTAAAGATTGGGACGACCGCATTGTCGATCACGTTGCCGCCAAATTCATGGAGCAACACGGCAGCGACCCGCGCACCGATCCCATTGCCCTGGCTGGCCTGAACGCCGGCGCCGAACGGGCCAAACGCACGCTCAGCAAGCTGAATCAGGCTGGCCTCACTTGCTCCCACAACGGCAAAGTTTTGTCGCTCCAGCTTTCGCGTATCGATTTCGAAGCATTGACGCGCGATCTTTTGACGCGAACCCGGTTGACCACTCAACAACTGCTGCGTCAGGCCAATGTCACCTGGCAACAAGTGGATCGCGTTTTGCTGGTCGGCGGCTCGACGCATATGCCGATGACCGGCGCGATGCTGCGCGAGATCAGCGGCAAGCAGCCGGACAATTCGCAAGCGGTGAGCGAAGTGGTCGCCCGTGGGGCGGCGATTCATGCGGGTATCGTCGCTGCTCGCACCGCTGCGGACAATGTGGGCGGGATGCACGCCGATGTGATGGACGCCCTGGAACAAGTTGTGGAAATCAACGTCAATGCTCACAGCCTTGGCATTGAGGTCAAACAAAAGGACAATTCGCGCGTCAATGACGTGTTGATCGGCAAGAACACGCAATTGCCGACGGCTGCGAGCCGCGTTTATTACACGGTGGTCGAGAATCAGCCGAAAGTGCGGGTGAAAGTGTTGCAAGGCGACGCTCCGCAGGCGGATTCTTGCATTTCCATTGGCGAATGCTGGATCGACGGATTGCCGGCCAATTTGCCAAAGCATTCGCCGGTGCAGGTGAGGTGTGGCGTTGGCAGCAATGGGCTAATTGATGTGATGGCGCTCGACATGACCAGCGGGAAAATGGCGAGGACGGAGATTCATCGGAGTAGTGGGTTGTCGGAGGAGGAGATTGCGCGGGAGGCGGAGTGGGTGAGGGGGTTGAGGATACAGTGATTTACATTGATATAGCCGTTATCGGCAGAAAATCATGTGCCGGGGACCACCGAAGACATGGTCGAGTTCATTGAGGTTGACCCAGGGGATTTGCATTTGCCCCCGTCTCGGCCACAAGGTGCTGATCCCGGCAAGCTCGCCCGCCAGATTGCCAAGCATGGAAATTCGCTGGACGCCATGCCGCCATTGCAACTCGTCCGTGGCAAAGACAGGCATCTGCGGATCAACGACGGCGTGACCCGAGCCACCCGGGCAGCGAAGTTGCAGCCTGGCGTGCTGGTTCCGGCGGAGGTCATTCAGGACCTCCCTCGCCTGGACGTGACGCGCATGCCGAAAGTAAAGGAGGTTTTGCCATGATTAGTAAGCAACGTGCGGATTTGCTGGCAGCAATCACGGAGTTGTGCCAGCGCTACCCGAACTGGCGTTTCGGCCAGCTTGTTGCAAACGTCGCCGGCTGGGCCGATCAAGAAATCTGGGATGTCGAAGACGAGCAACTGTTGGAAGCCGTGCGGCTTCATCAGGGGCACTTGACGGCCCCCGCGCCGGTGGTGGCTTCCTGGCGAATCGACGGCTAGCTGACCGGAGTTGTCATGGGCAAGATTAAAGTCACCGAGGTTCTTCGCAACGACAGGTGGGTTGGGGTGCAAGGCGAAAACGCCGCCGGTCCGTTTTTACTTCGTTATCGAATTCCAGTATTGGCGCCGTCCGATACGAAGGGATATGAGCACGTGTTGAAAATCGTCTGGGCCTATGCCGACGAGAATAGTGAGGCGATGCCGAAAGTTGACGACTCCGAGAAAATGGCCGTGTTCGAGAATCGTTTTTGTGAAGCAGTCGAGCACGATCGTACGGCGATACTTACAGCGGTCTTGACCTTTGATGGGGCCCGCCAATGGGTGTTCTATACGGGAAACATTGACGAATGCGGCGAGCGTCTTCGCAACATGCCGCAAAATGATGAGCCCTACCCGTTGGAACTCACAACAGAACGAGATCCAGGCTGGAATTATTTCCGCAAGATAATCCTGGCAGTGGTCCCCAAGCAAGACCTCGACCACGAATGAACGGCTAGCATGAATTAGGTCTGACCTTGTTCCGCCCATTCAGGGCTTGGTCAATCTGTTTCCTTGGCAGCCCAGGGCGTTGCCCTGGGCTGATTTGTTGCAGCCTTTCAGGCTGCGGGGGCGTGGCGGAAACTTTCCATCCCAAGCATTCAGCTCGCAACATGGTCACCGACCCGCTTTTCTATCGCCTTTTCGAAACCAGCCCGGAGACGTTCTTTCTCCTACTGGGCATGTCCGCCGATGCGGCCAGGGAGATGGCGGCGCGCTATCAGTATCAGGCGCTGGAATTCAAGGAAACGTCTCACCGCGTCGATGGCGTGTTTCTGCCCAAGGACCCGAGTTTGCCACTTTACTTCTTGGAAGTGCAGTTTTATCCGCTGCCGAGCGTATTTGCGGATTTGCTGGCGAAGGTTTACACCTACCTCAAACAGCATCAGCCGGGCCAAGCATTTTGCGGCGTTGTGCTGTTTGCCAGCCGCGCTCTGGAACCGGCGGAATTGGTGCCTTACCAACCGCTGATGGACGCTGGGATGATCCGGCGTTTTTATCTCGACGAGATGCCGGAGCTGGCAGATGCACCCATCGGCCTGTCGATTCTTTACCTCATTCGACAATCGGAAGACGACGCGGCGGCATCGGCGCGTCAGCTCATTGTCCGTGCAAAATCGGAAATCGGGGATGCTGCTCTCCGCACCGATCTGGTAGAATTGATTGAAACGGTGGTTATTTACAAGCTATCGCAGCTAAGCCGGGAGGAGATCCAAGCGATGTTGCAAATCCAAGACATTCGCGAAAGCCGCTTCTACAAGGAAGTCAAGGAAGAGGGCGTGCAAGAAGGCCTCGAAAAAGGAATCGAAAAAGGAATCGCCATGACGATCGCCAAGATGGCGAAAAAGAACATGTCTGCGGCAGAGATTGCCAGCCTACTGGAATTGGACGTGGAAGTGGTGCGCCGGGCGATGGCGGGCAAATGACGTTTCAGGGATGATCCAACAAGGAGGTTTTCTATGTCCAAATCCGCATTTTTATTCCCAGGCCAAGGAGCCCAGTCCGTCGGCATGGCCAAAACGCTGTGCGAGACTCTGCCCGCGGCCCGTCAGTTATTCGACCAGGCGGCACAAATCCTCGGTTACAACTTGCTCGATCTTTGCGTCAACGGCCCCGCCGAGCGATTGAACTCCACGGTCGTCAGCCAACCCGCCATCTTCGTCGCCAGCCTTGCGGCACTGGAAAGCCTGCGGCAATCCGAACCCACTGCCGAGGCCAGCTGCGTGGCCACCGCGGGTTTGAGCCTGGGCGAATACACCGCCCTGGTCTTTGCCGGCGCAATGACCTTTGCCGATGGCCTGCGGCTTGTTCAAAAACGCGGCGAAGCAATGCAAGCCGCCGCCGACGCCACGCCCAGCGGCATGGTTAGCGTCTTGGGTTTGGACCAAGCCAAGGTCGAGGAGCTGTGCAATCAAGCTCGACCCGCGGGGTTGATCGAGATTGCGAATCTATTGTGTCCATCTAATATTGTGGTCTCCGGCGCCAGGGCCGCATGTGACAAGGTGGAGGAATTGGCCCCGGGGTTGGGCGCGATGAAAACAATCCGGCTTGCGGTTGCCGGGGCTTTTCACACATCGCTCATGAAGCCGGCGGACGACACGCTCGCCAAGGTTCTTGCAGGAATGGACGTGAAACCGCCGCGGGTGCCGGTGTGGTCCAATGTAGATGGACAACCGCACACTGATCCGAACGAAATCAAAAGTCTTTTGGTGAAGCAGGTGTTGCAGCCTGTTCTTTGGGAGAAGACCATTCGCGGCCTTTTGGCGTACGGAATGGACAAATTCTATGAAATCGGGCCGGGCAGGGTGTTGGCGGGGCTGCTGAAACGCGTCGAGCGCAAGGCGGTTTGCGTCAACATCAGCGCGTAATGCTAAGCCGCAAGCGGCTTTACCCCTGTTCGTTACGCTCCATCTCCCATAAGGAAACTTGGGTCAGGCAACAAACCTTGCCCTGTTTGCGTATTTTGTGGTACATAACCCGTTGCGACGGTGGCCCATCGCGGTGCGGTCCGTTCCGCATGCGCTGAGATCAAAGCGAGCCGTCTTGGGAGGATCGAGTTGTGGAAGGCACTACCAAAAAGGTCGAAGAACGCGTGATCGAGATCGTTTGCGAGAATCTCGGCGTCAACAAGGAACAGGTGACGCGCAGCACCTCCTTCATTGAAGACGTGGGCGCCGATTCGCTGGACATCGTCGAGCTTGTCATGGAGCTTGAAGAGGAATTCGAGATCACCATTCCCGATGAGCAGGCCGAGAAAATCAAAACCGTCGGGGAGGCCATCGATTACATCGAGAAGGAGCTTGGCAAGAAATGACGCGGCGCGTCGTCATTACCGGCATGGGCACGGTCAACTCGCTCGCCCTGGACCTGAAGTCGTTTTGGCACGGCCTGTGCGCCGGCAAAAGCGGCGTCAGCATGATTGAGCAGTTCGATACGTCGGCCTTCAAGGTTCGGATCGGCGGAGAAGTCAAGAACTGGACCGCCGAGCCGAAGATCGACGCCAAGAGCGCGCGCCGGCTGGACCGTTTTGCCCAGTTTGCCCTGGTTGCCGCAATTGACGCCGTCAAGGACTGCGGCCTCGACTTCTCCAAAGAGGATCCCTTCCGCTGTGGCACCATCATGGGCAGCGGCATCGGCGGCCTCAACGAGTTCGAAGATCAGCATGGCCGCTATCTCAAGGACGGGCCCAGCAAGATCAATCCGTTCGTCATCCCGAAAATGATCGCCAATTCCGGGGCCGGCAACATCAGCATCCAGTTCGGCCTGCGCGGGCCCAACACCGCTATTTCCACGGCTTGCGCTTCCGCGGCCCATGCCGTCGGTGACGCCCTGCGAGCGATTCAATACGACCATGCCGACGTGATGGTGACCGGCGGCTCGGAAGCGGCCATCACCCCCATGGGCCTGGGCGGTTTCTGCTCGGCTCGCGCTCTGTCCACTCGTAACGACAACCCGCAAGCGGCCAGCCGGCCGTTTGACAAGGACCGCGACGGCTTCATTCTCAGTGAAGGCGCGGGTGTGCTTGTGCTGGAAGAATTGGACCATGCCCGTCGCCGCGGCGCCAACATTTATGCCGAGGTCCTGGGCGTCGGCAGCACCGCGGACGCCCATCACATCACCGCACCCCATCCCGATGGCCTTGGTGCAGCCCGCGCCATGATCAACGCCTTGAAAGACGCTCGCGCCAACGTCGAGGACATCGACTACATCAACGCCCACGGCACCAGCACCGAACTGGGCGACGCGGCCGAGACCGGAGCGATCAAACGCGTCTTCGGCAACCACGCCCGCAAGCTGGCGATCAGCAGCACCAAAAGCATGATCGGCCATTTGCTCGGCGCTTCCGGCGGCGTCGAACTCATCGCTTGCGCCATGTCGATCAAGACGGGCGTGATTCATCCCACCATCAATTATCAAACGCCCGACCCGGCTTGCGATTTGGATTATGTGCCGAATCAGGCACGCGAGACGCGCGTGCGGCGGGCGCTATCAAACAGCTTTGGGTTTGGCGGGCATAATTGCTGTGTGGCGGTGGGGGCGGTGGGATAGACGGTTTGAGATCTGCCAATGCCAACCGTGCTTCGTGTGGGACCTTATCGAGTATTCTTTTTTTCCGCCGACAGGGCAGAACCACCCCACGTTCACGTCGAAAGGGACTCTTTTGCCGCCAAGTTCTGGCTTGCTCCGCCCCGTCTTCAAAAGAACGAGGGGTTTGGCCGAAAAGACATCCAAATGATCAGCCGACTGATTGAGGAGCACCAAGAACGGCTTATGGCAATTTGGGAGGAGTTTTTCGATGCCTGAGTTGCAAACAACGCACGCGCAGGGCGTGACAATCACGGAAGACACTCTGGCCGTGGACCTCGCCGATGGCCGCACGATTGCCGTGCCGTTGGCGTGGTTTCCGCGGTTGATGCATGGGACACCCAAAGAGCGCAAGCAGTGGCGACTTATCGGCCAGGGCATTGGAATTCATTGGCCGGAATTGGAAGAGGATATCAGCGTTGAGAACCTCCTGGTTGGTAAACCGTCGGGCGAAAGCCAAAAGTCGCTGGCAAGATGGCTAGAGACTCGGGATAAGAAATCACCAAAAAGATAGCCATCCATTGGAGAAGGCACGAAGAAATCGGTCCCTCACCGGTCGTTTAGGAGTCACCAAGCCATGATGGTGCGCAAATTGGTGGTCTTGGTTCTTGCGTTGCCTTGCCTCCCCTTTATGGTAGGCGGACAGCAAGCCGCGCAAATGGTCAACGATGAACAGACCGCACATGAGCGCGCCGTTGCCGCGATCAAAAAACGTGACGGCCGTGTTACGGAAGAACTCCGGATGGGGAAACCCTTCGTAATGGTCGAATTGCAAGGGACAGAATTAACTGATAATGACCTCCCCTTTGTCCTCAATGGCCTGGTTGGCGTACAAATACTGGACCTCAGGGGCACACATGTTACTGGCGCTAGTTTTGTCCACGTGAAAGCCCACAACGACCTGGAGCGCCTTTACCTCCACGACAGGGAAGTCGATGATAATGCACTGGGCCACCTCAAAGAGCTTCATGCTCTCCAAGAACTGTTCCTTGGCGGATGCGGTGTTACGGACGCGGGCCTGGCTCATTTGGCGGGGATAAAAAGTCTAACAAAGTTAAGCCTGGGGAGCAATAAAATCGGTGACAAAGGCCTGGAACACCTTAAAGCGTTGACTGCGCTGGAATGGCTTCACCTCAGCTCTACCGAGGTTGGGGATGCAGGATTGTCCAATCTATTGGGGTTGAAAAACCTCGAATATCTCGACCTCTATTGCACAAATGTGAGTGACATTGGACTGAACCATCTGAAAGGCTTAACCGGACTTCGTGAGCTTTACCTTACTAACTCCCGCGTCACCCAAACTGGGGTCGACGCGCTTCAAAAATCGCTGCCAAAGGCCAAGATCGTTTTCAAGCCAAAGGCCAATAACTAGCCTTTGACAGTGCAGCCGCGGCGGGCGCTGTCGAACAGCATTGGCGGGCATAGGTGCTGCGTGGGGGGCGGTGGGATAATTCAGCCGACTGAGCGAGAAGTGGACGATGAAGCCCCCCGAATTCCTGGATGTAGATCCCCGAACACTTCATTTGCCTTGGAGTCGCCGTGACGGCGCTGATCCTCTCAAGTTGTCGCGGCAAATCAGCCAACACGGAAAATCCACCGTGGGCATGCAACCGCCTACCGTTTATCGGAGCGCCGACGGCGAGCTGGTACTAAACGATGGCGTGACTCGCGCGACCCGTGTGGCCAAACTCCTGCCCGGCACTTTGATTCGAGTCGAAGTAATTGGTAAACTAAAACAACGCGGCGCGAGCACGCCAACCGTGGGAGAACGGCTGCCATGATTACACCAATTCGCAAAGAGCTATTGGCCACATTGGCCAACCTTAGCGCTGCCTGTCCTGAAATGCGTTTCGGCCAACTCATTGCAAACTTATCCACTTTGGCAAAGGGCCTATCGGCGGAAGGGCTTTGGGATGTTGAAGACGATGAGTTGCTTGCTGCCGCCCGTGAGCAAATCAGCTATTTCGCCGAACACCGGCCGGCTGCCGGTTCGACAGTGGGAGAAGTATTGGCTGCTTCGAGCCATGCAGAACCTGTCAGTTGATCTATTCGTAGATAGTTCTTTTAATTGACACCATGAATACCAACGCAGTTACCCTTTCCCAATCCGAAGTTGCCCGCTACAGTCGGCATCTCATTATGCCCGAAGTCGGCATGGACGGCCAAAAGCGGCTCAAGGCGGCTAGTATCCTGCTCATCGGCGCCGGCGGTCTCGGCTCGCCGCTGGGGCTTTATCTCGCCGCCGCGGGCATTGGCCGCATCGGGTTGGTTGATTTCGATGTGGTCGATTTCAGCAATCTCCAGCGGCAGATTTTGCACGGCACGCCTGATGTCGGCCGGCCCAAATTGCATTCGGCCAGGGATCGCCTCCAGGCGATCAATCCCGAGGTGAAGCTCGATCTTTACGAGACGAAGCTCACCTCCGCGAATGCGATGGAGATATTCAAGCCGTATGACATTGTCATCGATGGCACCGATAATTTCGCGACGCGCTACCTTGTCAACGACGCCTGCGTGTTGCTCAAGAAACCCAACGTCTACGGCAGCATATTCCGGTTTGACGGGCAGGCGTCAGTGTTCGCGCCGCCGGCCGGGCCGTGTTATCGGTGTCTTTATCCTGAACCGCCACCGCCTGGCGAAGTGCCGAGCTGTGCCGAGGGCGGGGTGTTGGGGATTTTGCCGGGATTAGTGGGATGCATTCAGGCGACGGAGGCGGTCAAA
>DASRAT010000855.1:0-2876 GCA_035638015.1 Gemmataceae bacterium
GAGGTGACCGGGGCGCACGGCAACATGCTGTTTGAACCGGCGCATACCCGACTGGCAGGCGCGTGGGACATCGACAAGGCTCAACGCTGGCTGCTGGCGAGCCTGGCCTCAGGGCGATTGAATTTGACCGGATTGGTGACGCACAAAATCGCGCCGGAGCAATTGGCGAGCGCGTATGAGGGGCTGCTCAAGAAGAAGGATGAGTATTTGGGCGTGGTGATGCGGTGGAAATGACGGCTTGCCCGCCTCACAGAACGGCTGGTTGCTGTATCAGAAGTCAAACCGGTTGTTCGTGGCCATTAAGGGCGAGCAGCTTTCTCGCGGCGCCTGCCACTTGCAGTGGGAGAGCGGCGTCTACGTTTGGAACCTCCAGCCCGTGAACCACTGCATTGCGGATCACCAAGTTTTTTTCCAACTTGTCGAATTCATCCCTTTCGAGAAGTCCATTGGAGTAAAGGGACTGCAAGAGGAACTCAGGAGAGTACCTTCCGACGCGAATGCCTGCATCGCGCGCGGCACGGCGCATGGCGGCTTCAAATGAGCTCCATGCGATGAGGAATGAAGAGGCAAAATCGCCCGTTCGCGCCGCGCGCTCAGCCGAATCCAAGCTTTTTAACAGGTGTTCAACAGGAGGTTCCGCTGCCTCGTTGGCCATTTTCTCGTCGTCGGGGTTTCTATGTAGGACTACAAGGTCGAATCGCCAACCCGGCTGACGTTCGGTCACCTCCGCAATTCGCGCGGTTGTCGTGTCGTTTTCCAAGTCCGCCATCGTTTCCTTCACCTGCACAAGGACTTTCTGCTCGCCCCTGGCAGCTAGAATGTCGACACCGAAGCCCGCAGCAAACGCTGGAATTTGGCTCGCTTGTGGGCGCAGAAAAACGTCGTAGCCTTCAGCCCGATATTGTTCGCCGATCTGTGCGAGTTCACTTTCATATGACATTGTCTCACCTGGGTAGTTGGGGTTCAGTCGGCGCATCTTCGATCCTTACAAATACAAAAGTCTTGCCCTCGCGGAGCGCGTCGACCACAATTTTGGCCGCACCTCTGATTTGGAAGCGACCGGCATTGCTCAACTGACCGTGATAGGAATGCCTAATCTGGCGGTCATCTTCATACACCAAACCATTCAGGGCATCTCGGATGGGCTTCACCATGTTGTCGTCGTCCAGAAGTGCTTCGGGTCCCGCAAAAAAATTAATGATTGTGCATTGAAGCATGCCCTGCATGGGGGCCCCTGTCCAAACTTTGGTTGCCTCAGCCCGCACGCGAGCTTTCCACGCCTGAAGCTCTTTCCGGTTCTTGGTTTGATGCGAAAGTGGCGACCCGTCAACGATGAATTCAACAACAGGCATGCCAGCGAGTCCCCCTTCACACCCAGGCACAGCTTCGAGCACGCGCGTATATTTAGAATACACTATTGAACCATGACGGGCGACATGCGCCAAGCCCGCAGCGATTGGGGATTCCATATCCAAAAGGTAATCCTCTTAAACTTTTCACTTTCCTTTCCCACCCGCATTCGCATAATCGCCAACAGCCTCTCGTCACGTCTTTTCCTGGAGAATCTCCATGCACCGCAGGATGTTGGTCATCTATTTGGCACTAACCGTCATAGCAACCGTAGGGTCCGGCCAGCAACCCGACCCTGCCAAATCGGGCACGCCCAAACGCATGCTTCCCGGCGTCGAAGCGGACGGCGCCATTCGCCTGCACAACACCTGGTCGCTCAAGCCCGCCGGCAAACAGCTGGAACTGGGCGATTTCCCCGTCAATATCGCGCTGCACCCCTCCGGCGATTGGCTGGCCGTGCTGCACTGCGGTTACGGCGAGCATGAGATCATCACTGTTGACATCAAAGGCCCCAAGCAAAAGGTCATTAGCCGGACGCGCATCGACCAGGGCTTTTATGGTCTGTGTTTTTCGCCCGGCGGCGACAAGCTGTATGCCAGCGGCGGCGAGCAAAGCGTTGTTCACGCCTTCGATTGTAGTAAGGGCCTATTGTCAAACCACGGCACCATCGGGCTGGTCAAGAACGCCTTCGCCGGCGGTCTGGCCATGGACCCGGACGGCAAACGTCTTGCCGTCGCCGAAACCTGGAGCCACGGCATCAGCGTGTTGAATGTTGCCCCCGCCGCGGGGGTGGGCACTGCAACGGTGACGATCAAACCGGAGGCGAAAAGCTACCCCTATACCTGCCTTTTCGACAAGGAGCGCAAACGGCTCAATGTGAGCCTGTGGGCCAAGGCCAAAATTGCCGTGGTCGACCTCGATACCATGAAAATTGTCGATCATTACGCCACCGAACGGCACCCGACCGAGATGGCGTTGTCACCGGACGGCAAGCATCTTTATGTGGCATGCGCCAATTCCACCAAGGTCAGCGTCCTGAGCGCGGCCGACGGCAAGGCCGTTCAAACGATTGCCACGTCGCTGTTTCCCAATGCGCCCCCTGGCACCACGCCGTGCAGCCTCAGCATGACGCCCGACGGCGAACTATTATTCGTCGCCAATGCCGACAACAACAACGTCGCTCTGTTCAACATCGCCGATGCGAAAAACGCCAAGCCGCTTGGTTTCATTCCGGTTGGCTATTACCCGACTTCCGTGCGTTACGATCATCACAACAAACGGATCTTTGTCTCCAACGCCCGCGGCAGCACCGTCAAGGCAAATCGCAGCGGCCCCAATCCACTCTTGCCTCCCAACCAGAGTGTTCGCGAATACATCGCCGGGTTATATCGCGGCACCCTGACGATACTGCCAATGCCCAACGAACAGCAGATGATCGCCTACAGCCAGCAGGCTTATACGTGCGCCCCGCTCCGCCAAGACCTGGGTGTCCGCGGACCAGTGCCCAAGAACAGTCCCATCCCCGC
>DASRAT010000856.1:0-4795 GCA_035638015.1 Gemmataceae bacterium
GATCCGCCACCACTGGGAACTCACCCAGGGTGGTCTTCACAACTGGCTCGTCTGGCGACCCTACTTGCGAGATGTGCTGACAAAGCTATTCAAGGAATAGCGATGATCAAGACGCTCTGTCCTGCCACGCAGCGGTCACGGTTGACGCCGAATACAGCAAGCGCCGTCGAGAGGATACCCTGCCGTTGCGGCCCGAATTGGTTGCCGAGTTGCGGCCCCAAAAAACTTGGCGTCCAGCTTGGCGCTTTCGGGGCGATTTCAGGGGACTTGTGTAGACTCTGGTGGACGGAACGGCGAAAGCGACGGTGCCAGGCAAGCCGCGGCAATGGCAGGAAAACCAGCATTTTTCCCTGTAAAAACACATTACGCCCGGAGGGATTTGAACCCCCAACCTACGGTTCCGAAGACCGTTGCTCTATCCAGTTGAGCTACGGGCGCAAACTTCATCATGGCCGAAATCAATTCTATCCAGCCAGGTAAACCTGGCAAACTCTATCCCGCCTTCCCGCTCACGCCGTCGGCTCGTGGTGCAAGAAAATCCGTGGTCTCATTCACTACTTCGGAAGATGGGACTCTTGCTAATTATGATCCGAAAGTCTCCGCGGAACTGCGCGGACGTGATGCCATATCACGGCGGCGGATTCGGTTCGTTCCACTCACTTTCCGTGGGTAAGTGGGCGTCGATCCAATCCTGCTTGCCGCCCTCGTAATCTTTCACATTCGTATAGCCCAGGGTCGCCAATTCACGGGCGGCCTTTGCCGACGCGTTTCAGGTCGGGCTGCCACAATACACGACAATGTCCACATTTTTGTCGGGAAGCACCTGGGGCGCCAACTCGCGCACACGGTCAGGCGGCAAGTGAATTGCGCCGGGCAAGTGGGCCTTCAGGAAGGCCGACTCCGGCAGCGTTTCCACAAGCTTGAATGGATCGTGGCGGTCGATTTTCGCCTGCAACTCACTGCGTTCGATTGTTGCTGCCATGACTTTCTCCTTGATGAATATGCCGCGTTATGCGCGATCTTTGAGGCCGGCAACACCTTGGTGCTCGGCGCAATGGGCGCAACAGAAAAACGTGCCATCGTCTTCGACTCCGTGGCCGATAACTTTACAGCCGCAATGGGCACATGTCGGCGCCAGTGCATGAATGGCGCATTCGAAGGAATCAAAGACGTGTTCCTCGCCGTTCATCGTGACGAGAAACACTTTGTCATAATCGTTGCCACACACTTCACAGGTTAACATTTTCGTATCCTCCAAGAATGCTTGCTGCCTTTTTGGACGGACCATGATATGTCCTTTCCATTCGGAAGGGATCAGTGCAAAAAAGGTGCCACCCACGTGCACATTGCTGTGGACGTTAGTCGCGATAATCCCTCTTCGCTAGCTCACACCTTGCTGATCGGCAAAGCGCTTGGAATGCAATTTGCACACATACGTGAGAGTGTGTGTGGGAGTAAGTCACAGGTTAGCACAAACAAGAAACAACGGCATCGCCGTTGTCTTGAAGGAGGTAGAGATGGAAAAGCAATGGGGCCTGTGCAAGGATTGTAAATGGTGGCAAATCGAGCCGCAGGCGCACGCAGTGGACAACACTACCGGCCTTTGCATCGACGAGGATCTTCAACCATTCCAATTGCTGGTTTCAGGAAGCAGCGGCTGCAACCGCTTTATGGAAGGCGAACCGGCGCGGGCCAAGGGATCGAGCGGCCATCCACCAACCGCGAAGCCAGTGCGTTGACGGGTTCAATCCGAACCACCAAGCGTCAGGAGCCATGACAATGGAATCAACGTACGTCGAACCCGCATCAGCGCACGGCCGCGTGTTGACTGTTTGAAACACTTCTTGGCCGCCACCGAAAAACTCTCGCCCACGGCTTGGTGTTGGTCCACCACTCACTGAACCTTTGCAACACAACATAAAAGATCGGCACGAAAAAAGTCGACAACAACGTTGCCGCGATCATGCCGCCGAAGACCGCCGTGCCCAGCGCTCGCCGGCTGACAGCGCCGGCGCCGTCGGCGATTACCAGCGGAAAGACGCCCAATATAAAGGCAAATGAAGTCATCAAGATTGGCCGCAAACGCTTTTGCGCGGCTTCGGCGGCGGCATCCAGAATGTCTTTGCCCTGGGCACGCAGTTCGCGGGCGAATTCCACTACCAAGATGGCGTTTTTGCTGGCCAGGGCCACTATCAACACGATGCCGATCTGGGTGTAAATGTTGTTGTCCATGCGACGGGCGGCGACCGCGGCAACGGTGCCCAATAACGCCAGTGGCACCACCAGAATCACCGCGCCAGGGTTGGTCCAGCTCTCGTACTGGGCCGCCAATACCAGATAAACAAGCAACACCGCCATGCCCAATACATACAGGCCCTGATTGCCGACCAGCTTTTCTTGGTAGGACATATCGGACCATGCGAAGGTCATGCCCTGCGGCAATTGAGATTGTGCCATCTGCTCCACGATGGTCATGGCTTGGCCGGAACTGGCGCCGGGCGCGGCTTCTCCAGTGATCGACGCGGCGGGATACAGGTTAAAGCGCGTGATGGTTCGAGGCGCCAGCTGGCGTTTGACAGTCAGCACCGAACCGAGCGGAACCATCTTGGCGTCGTTGTTGCGCACTTCCAGGGACGTGATATTCTCCGTTTTATCACGGAAATGCGCGTCCGCTTGCAGACGCACCTGGTAGGTACGGTCAAACTCGTTGAAATCGTTGACGTAACTGGAGCCAAGATAGGTCTGCAGCGTTTTGAACACGCGGTCCAGCGGCAAGTTCAGTGATTTCACTTTGGTTCGGTCGATGTCGAGGTAGAGCTGCGGCACACTGGCGCTATAAGGGCTATTGAGAGACCGCAAGTTCGATTGCGAATTGCCGGCTTGCAGCAACCTCTTTGTTTCTTGCTCCAGCTTGGTCGGTCCCAGGCTGCCGATGTCCTGGAGTTGCAGTTGAAAGCCGCCCGCCACGCCCAGGCCGCGGATCGCCGGGGGAGGAAACGCGAATACCATCGCCCCGGGCACCTGACCAAAGCGTTGCCGCAAGCTTGCGAGCACAGCGTCTTGCGATTCGCCGGCGCCGCTGCGCTCGCTCCAATCCTTGAAGGTGACGTAAAACGCCGCGGCGTTGGAATTGACAGTTTGTTCAAAAACATTTTGGCCGCCGATTTCATTGACGTTGTCAATTGCCGGAATGGACTTGAGGATCGCCTCCGCTTGATCGACCACCTCCTTGGTGCGCGGCTGCGACGCCGCATCGGGCAGCTGGATGCTGACGATGAAGTAACCCTGATCCTCGACGGGCAAAAAGCCGGTGGGCAAAATCAAAAAGCCCCAGGCGGCCACAGCAACAAGAACCGCGAAGACGGCCATGTTCAGCAAAGGCTTGCGTATGAGCCAGCGCACACAGCTCGCGTAATAATGCTCGACCCGGCCGTAAGCGGCGTCGAACGCCCGGAAGAGAATGAATTTCTTTTTGTCTTTGCGCGGCCGTAAATAGGAGGCCGATTGAGCCGGCTTGAGCGTCAGCGCGTTGACGGCGCTGATCACCGCCGTGGCCGCAATGGTCAGCGCGAATTGCCGGTAAAGCTGTCCGGTGATCCCACCCAGAAACGCGGCCGGCAAAAACACAGCCGACAACACCAGGGTGATGCTGATGATTGGCCCCAGTAATTCCCGCATGGCTTGAATGGTCGCGTCCCTGGGCGTTTGGCCGCTTTCAATATGGCGTGTGGCGTTCTCCACGATGACGATGGCGTCATCGACGACAATGCCAATCGCCAACACCAAACCGAACAGCGTGAGCATGTTGATGGTGAAGCCCAGGGCGTAAATCGCCGCGAAAGCCCCGATGATCGTGACCGGCACCGTGGTCGCCGGCACCAGCACCGCCCGCCAGTCTTGCAAGAAGATGAGGATGACCACGAGCACTAACGCTCCTGCCTCGAAAAGCGTCCAGTAAACCTCATGGATGGAAGCGGTGACGAACTTCGTGGTGTCAAAAGGAATGTCGTATTGAATGCCTTGTGGGAAGTGCTGGTTCAATTCCGTCATCTTCTGTCGGACTTTGTCGGCGACCTGGAGGGCATTGGCGCCGGGGAGCTGGAACACGGCGATGCCCGCGGCCGGTTTGCCGTTGACTGCGAAATACTGATCGTAAACCTGCGCCCCGCGTTCCACCCAGGCCACGTCCTTGACACGAGTGATCTTCGGCGACGGTCCCTTTTCGGTTTTGATGATGATGTCGCCAAATTGCTTGGGATCGGTGAGCCGGCCCAGCGTCGTTACCGTGTATTGAAAGCTTTGCGTCTGCGGGGCGGGCGGTTGCCCGATCTGCCCGGCCGCCACCTGGATATTTTGCTCCTGAACCGCATTGAGCACGTCATCCGTCGTAAGGTTGCGACTCTTGAGCTTTTCTGGATCGAGCCATAGCCGCATGCTGTAGCTCGCTGTTCCAACCACTTTCGTATCGCCGACGCCGCGAATCTGAGCGAGCTGATCGACGAGGTTGATGATTGCGTAGTTGCTGAGGTACAAACTGTCGAAACGATTGTCCGGCGACGTCAGGGTCACGAAAAGGATAATGTCCGTGGACACCTTCTTGGTTACCACTCCCTGGCGCTGAACCTCGGGCGGCAATTGGGGCATGGCGATCTGCACGCGATTTTGCACCAGCACCTGGGCCATGTCGATGTTGGTGCCCACATCGAAGGTGACCGTCAGATTGTAAGAGCCGTCGCTGGCGGAAGTGGAAGACATGTACAGCATGTTTTCGACGCCGTTGACTTGTTGCTCAATG
>DASRAT010000857.1:0-3751 GCA_035638015.1 Gemmataceae bacterium
GATTTGACCAACCCCAACCTTCCGGGAACGCTGGGAGACGGCTTCTGGCAAGAGCCTATTGACCTCATCCCCGTCGCCTCGGCTTCCACGCACGTCGCCTACCTGAATGGCACGCTGTTCGTCATGGACACCTCCAACGCCAACGACAACGTTGTTGTCGTCCCGACCGCGCATGGGGGCGCAACCGTGCTTTCCAACCTTGGGGGCGGCACGTTTAGCGATGTGACCCGTGTCGCCGTTTGCCTTGGCGGCGGCAATAACAACGTGGTCATCGCCAGTCCAACTGGCGCGACCGTCGACGTGGTCGCCTTCAACGGCAACAACAGGGTCGTCGTTGCCAACGCCGGCAAATTGGTTGTCCACCTTGGAGGCGGCAACAACAATATCGCCACAGGCAATGCGAGTTCCGGCGCTCAATTCATTTGCATCGGCGGCAATGGCAACAACAATGTCGTCGCCGCCAATGCCACGCCCGCGGAGATTCTCGTGGCCGGCAACGGCAACAACAACATCGTCGGCTCCGGTGCCGGCGATTTCATTGAAGTGCTGGGCAACGGCAACAACAACATCGCCGACTTCGGCACCAACGATCTCATTTGGTTGGGGGGCGACGGCAACAACAACATCGATAACCAAGGCGCCGCCAGTTTCACAGTTGTCTTGGCGGGCCACGGGCACAATCACATTCGCGGCCCCTCGTAACAATGGCGGTAACGTAAAGGGGACGCAGCTCGTCTCAGGACCAACCTCGGCCTGGACAATAATCTCCTGACTATCATCGCACCCATTTTCGCCTCCACGAGCAACAACAACATCTTCCCGTAAACGAGCGGCTTGGTGTGAATTTCGGCAGGGGACGCGGCCTGGTCATGGAGGGCCGCGTCCCCTTCGCCTTTTTGCTCCTCGGCGCCCCCGAAAAATGCTTGACATCCCCCTATTTCCCTCTAACATCAAGCTGTTGAACCTAAATCCCCAGCCTCTTGGATGTTTGGTCCGGACGCCGCCGGCTGACGACGGTGTTCGGTGCTGCCAAGGAGTTTCCCGCATGTCCTCGCAACCGCGTCGCCGCCGCCTGGAAGTGGAAGACATCGGCGATGTCACCGTGGTCAATTTCACCGACAAGAAGATTCTCGACGAGCAGAACATTCAGATCATCGGCGAGCAGCTGTTTAGCCTGGTCGACGAGCTGGGCCGTCGCAAGCTGATTTTGAATTTCAGCAATGTCGAGTATCTTTCCAGCGCCGCCCTCGGCAAATTCATCACGCTCAACAAAAAAGTAAATTCCGCCGGCGGCAAGCTCGTGCTTTGCAACATCGATCCGCAAATCTACGAGGTTTTCGAGATCACCAAGCTGAACAAGCTTTTCAACATCCAAAAGGAAGAGCAAGCTGCCCTCCAGGCTTTCTGAGGCCAGGGGCCGACTTGCGACGTAATGGGCGAACCGGCAGGAAGCTCGCTTCCCAGCGCCCGATCTTGCGTTTCGAGAATGGCTCAATGCATGACACTGCCCACCCGGGATCGCGCGATGTCGTGATCCCCAGCGATCCGGCCGAGGCCCGTCGAGTGCAGGACGACATCGAACGGGAATTGCGCTCGCACCACTTCGAAGATCGCGACATTTTCAGCATCAAACTCGCCCTCGAAGAAGCGCTTGTCAACGCCATCAAACATGGCAACCAAATGGACCGCCGCAAGAAAGTTCACATTACCTATCGCGTTTCTTCGCAAGTCTTTGAGATCGGCATTTCCGACGAAGGCAAGGGCTTCGATCCCGAAGACGTGCCCGACCCGATGGCGCCTGAGAATCTGGAACGCCCCAGCGGCCGCGGCCTCTTGCTCATGCGTCATTACATGACCGAGGTTGTTTACCATCCGCCTGGGAATCGACTATCAATGTCCAAGGTGCGCGGCGAGCCGCAGGGGAATGGGAAAGAGTGACGGGTGGCGAGTGCCGAGTTGCGAGTGGCGAGATAAGATAACAAGCCCACGGGTGTGTAGCCCGTGGGCTTTCTTGCTTTATTCACCACTCGCCACTCATCACTCGCCACTCTTATGACTCCCATGATGCAACAATACCAGGAGGCCAAATCACGCCATCCTGGGATGTTGCTGTTGTTTCGCATGGGGGATTTTTACGAACTGTTTGACGACGATGCTCAGACGGCGGCCCGTGTGCTGGGGCTGACGCTGACCAGCCGCGACAAGTCGGTGCCGATGGCCGGCTTTCCGCATCATCAACTAGAACAGTATCTGCAAAAACTGCTGCGTCTGGGACATCGCGTTGCCGTTTGCGATCAAGTGGAGGACGCGGCCGCGGCCAAGGGATTGGTCAAGCGCGAAGTGACTCGCGTCGTCACGCCGGGCACGATTACCGAGGACGATCTGCTCGACCCGCGGGCGTCGAACCATCTGGTGTCGATTTATGCCGAAGGGCAGCAAGTCGGCCTGGCCTGGGCGGAGCTTTCCACGGGGCAGTTTCACGCCGCCGACATTGCATTGCCACGGCTTGCCGACGAACTGCAGCGGCTGGCGCCGGCCGAATGCATTTGCTCCGAAGCGGCGTTCGACAATCGGCTATTCGCGGTCGGCTTTCGATTGCCGCCGTCAAGCGCAGCCCAGCCGCCGAGCGAGGGTTGGCCCATCACGCTGCGGCCCGATTGGACATTTGATCCGCTGACGGCAAGGAAAACGCTGCACGAGCATCTTGGCGTGTTGACCATGGCGGGCTTTGGTTTCGATGATGCACAGCCGTGTTTGATCGCAGCCGGGGCACTGGTGCAGTATCTGCAAGAGACGTTGAAAGCCAAGCTGGTGCATCTGGACCGATTGCGGCCTCATCGCCATGATCGCTATTTGTTACTGGACGAGGTGACTCGCCGCAGTTTGGAATTGACGAAAACGCTGCGCGACGGCGACCGCAATGGTTCGCTCTTGGCGGCCATTGACCGCACAACCACGTCGATGGGCGCTCGCCTGCTTGGGGATTGGCTCATTTCACCGTTGGCCAAACGCGAAGAGATTGACGCCCGGCTCGACGCTGTTGGTGAGTTGAAAGACGATCAAACGTTGCGTCAGAATTTGCGGGAGGAGCTGGAAAAGGCGTTCGACCTGCAGCGATTGACATCGCGCGTCAGCACCGGTCGAGCCTCACCGCGTGATCTTGGGGCTATTGCCGGAACGCTCCGGCTCTTGCCTCGTCTCAAAGCCAAGATGACTGCTCGCCGGGCGGCCTTGCTTTGCCAACTGGAAGGCCGGCTGGAATTGTGCCCCGATTTACGGCAAGCACTCGACTCTGCTTTGGTGGACGACCCGCCGCTCAGCCTGCGCGAAGGGGGCCTGATTCGTGAAGGCTTCGACGCCGGCCTGGATGAGCTGCGTGGCATCGCCCGCGGCGGTAAGGAATGGATCGCGCGGTTTCAAGCCGAGGAGATTACTCGCACCGGCATCGGCAGCTTGAAGGTCGGTTTCAACCAGGTCTTCGGTTATTACATCGAAATCACTCACGCGCATGTCGCCAAGGTGCCGGCCGATTACCAGCGCAAGCAAACGCTCAAAAACGCCGAGCGGTACATCACGCCAGAGCTGAAGGAATATGAGGAAAAGGTCTTATCCGCCGAGGACAAGATTCATCAACGTGAATACGAGCTGTTCCTCAGTCTGCGCGATCAAGTGGCAGCTCAAACGACACGCTTGATGCAAACGGCGGAAGTGCTCGCGACCCTCGACGTGCTGGCCGGTTTGGCCGATCTGG
>DASRAT010000858.1:0-9316 GCA_035638015.1 Gemmataceae bacterium
CAGGTGTCCACGGGGCCTTTGAAGGCGTCGGACCAGCTGCCGTCCTTTTCCTGATTGGCGACAATGATCCGCGAGCCCCAGTCATACCAATCGTGGCCGCCGATGGTTTCCAGCTTCAGCAGCACCCCGACACGTTCCACCGACCACAGGAAGTAATAATCGCCCCAGGCATCGGCCAGGATGGTCTTGCCCTGGGTCTTGCCCATACCTTTGACCGGAGGCGCGCTGAGCGCTCCTTTGGCCTTCATGCGGGCGCCAAGATACAGTAGTGCCTTTTCGACTTGCGGATCTTTGCCGAAGTCCTGGCCCTGGGATTTATTTTGTGCAAGCCCCCGGCCAACTGCCAAGCCCACCAGGCCGGCGCAAGTCATGGAATCGTGACGCGTGGTCGGCCTGGTCTCATCGTATTTCCATGTGCCGGCGGAGGATTGCGTTTGGCGAAAGTTGGCCTCGGCCATCGCCAGCGAGCGCTGGGCCGGCACGCCGTATTTTTGGGAAGCCCACAACGCCAAGATGGCGAACTGCGTCAGTGAATTGTCTTCGTGGCCGCTGTTGGCGGTGGGCAGCGGCCGGCCTGGGTGCCACTGCATCACTGGCAGCATTTTGAAATCCGTGGGTTGCTTTGGCGGCGGAGACGGTTGGCCTTTTTTCGCCGGCTGCTTGGCTTTTGCCGGGGGCGTGATGCCCACGACCGGCATCGGCGTTAGGCCGCTTGATTCCAGCAAGCGCAGCAGCTCGATGTCCTGGGCCGCGGTCAAAGTCGAACAACCGTAATCCCAACCGCCGCGAACGTGCTGGCTGGCGATGAGCCGCAACGCCAGCTGGCGAATCAAACCCCTGTCCTGGGGATCGCCGAGTTTGTCAAGAAACCAGATGCAGCAGGAGATTTCGTAAGTCTGAGTGCAGTTCGGCGCTTCCCGACGCATGCGGCCGGCGATGCCGGCGATCTTGAGATCGCTAGCTACTTCGCCGCAAGAGAGCAATGTCAGGCCAATCAGGGCCACATTGCCCAGCAGGCGGTCAAAACGCGACCCATAATCGGCGTTGGCGACGCCTGGGGAGCGGAACTGGCCCTGATGGTCGAGACCGCTTTTCAGGTAGGCCACTCCTTTGTCAATCGCCATGTCGATTTGTTTCTGGTTGGAACGAACGACAGGCTCCACCGGTTTGGGAGAGGATGCATCCTTCGCCACGCCGACAGGAGCATCGCCAGCGGGCAGCTCCTTGGCGGCGCCGCCTGGGTCCTGGAAGCCGCCTCGCGGGTTTTTCTTGATGAAGGCCACCGGTTCCAAGGTTACATTCTTGGGTGGTCCGATGGGGCCCGCGATTGCAGGCGGATCGTCATTATCGTCACCAGCGACAGGTGGTGTGCCGGAAGATGGCAGCAAGCAATAAATCAACAGCGCCAGCCCCGAGAGCAGAAACAAGGCGCTGCCGCCGAAGACCGCGGCCAGCGCGACGGCCCGGTTGTTCGAGCCTATTGTGGTGGAAGATTCAAGATTCAAGGTTGTCTGGCCGTCCGCCGCGGCGCTAAACCGCACCTGGCACAAGGGGCAACGGAGGTTGGCCGGCAACGCTTGGCCGATGTTGAGCGCCGAGTGACAACCAGGACAGCTAACCTTGGGTGCGGACATGCTTTTGGCGCTCCCTCCAGATGAGGCGGACAGACGTGAAGGCGATGGCCTTCCAGAGTATAGCAAATGATGTCTGCGTTTGGCGACTTAAAAATCAAAACACCCAGCCCGGTCAGGTAATGTTGCCATTCCAGCGGCGGCTGGCTAATTCATTGTTGTCAACAATTTCGTGTTGCACGCGGCGGATGTTGGACTTGCAGACACCTGGACTCAATCCATAAACATCTGACTTGTGACTTCCGGCCCCTGGCTCTCGCCCGGAGACACCCATGAGCGACTTCCGCATCGAAAAAGACTCGATGGGCACCGTCAAAGTGCCCGCCCAAGCATATTACGGCGCTCAGACCCAGCGTGCCGTGGAGAACTTTCCCATATCTGACCAGGCACTGCCGTGGCGCTTGATCCGGGCGTTGGGCCTCGTCAAAGCCGCCGCTGCAACCGCCAACCGCGATCTGGGCAAGCTCAAACCAGAGATTGCTGATCCTATCATTGCCGCCGCCCGTGAGGTGGCCGAAGGCAAGTTCGACATGGAGTTTCCGATCGACGTTTACCAGACGGGCTCTGGCACGTCGTCGAACATGAAAGCCAATGAGGTCATCAGCAACCGGGCCATCGAACAGACCGGCGGCGACCGCTTTGCGGAAAAGAAGCCGATTCACCCCAATGACCATGTCAACATGGGGCAATCGACCAATGACATGTTTCCGACGGCCATTCATGTTGCGGTAGCCCAGGCGATTTCGGGCGATTTGTATAAAGCGCTCAAGCGGTTGCATGACGTGTTTGCGGGCAAGGTGACGAAGTGGGCAGAGGTCATCAAGATCGGCCGCACACATCTGGCCGATGCCACGCCGATCACACTCGGGCAGGAAGCGAGCGGCTTTGTGCGGCAGGTGGCGCTGTCGCGCGACCGGGCCAAGCGGGCCTTGCAATCAGTCCTCGAATTACCCGCGGGCGGCACCGCTGTCGGCACAGGAATTAACACGCATCCTAAATTCGGGGCACGCGTCGCCGAATACCTTCATAAGAACACCGACATCGCCTTTATCGAAGCCCGCAACCACTTCGAGGCCAACGCCAATCGCGACGGCCTGGTGGAATGCAGCGGCCAGCTGCGGAACATCGCGGTGACGCTGTTTTCCATTGCCAACAATATCCGCTGGCTTGGCAGCGGGCCCCGGTGCGGGTTTTACGAAGTGATGTTGCCGGATCGTCAGCCGGGGTCATCGATCATGCCGGGCAAGGTCAACCCCGTCATGTGCGAAAGCATGATGCAAGTGTGCGCCCGCGTCATCGGCAACGATCAGACGGTGGCCTTCTCGGGCGCAACCGGCGGCCAGTTCCAGCTCAATATCATGATGCCCGTAATGGGCATGGCGGTGCTGGAGAGCGTGGAGCTTTTGGCGTCTTGCAGCAATGCCTTTGTCGAGTTTTGCGCGGCGGAGATGGAGGCGAACATTGAGGGCTGCCAGGCCCAGGTGGAAAAGAGCCTGGCGATGGTGACGAGCCTGAATCCGCTCATCGGTTATGACGCGGCGGCGGCGCTGGCCAAGGAGGCGTTTGGCACGGGCAAAACCATTCGGCAATTGTGCTTGGACAAAATTCGGACCAAGACGCTCAAGAAGAAGGGCAGCGAGACGCTGGTGAGCGAAGCGGAGTTGACAGCGGCACTTGATCCGAAGAGGATGACGGAGCCGGAGAAGGGGTAAATGGCCGTTCGAGAACTGAGGAGCAGCCAGATGAGTTCACCCCGGCCGTTAACCGATGAAGAGCAACAAAAACGCCTTGATAGAGTAGTTGCCATTGCCCGGCGGTTTGGCTTTGTTGGTAGAATTGAGTATCGGCACGTGTTTACACAGTCAGGAGGAGCGCAATACGGTCGAGCCAATGTCGAAGAAATGGACTTGCTGGTGGTTTATGCGGAGGCGTTTGAACGGGATGCCGATCCCAATGACTTTTCACTTGAAGCCATGATCGCTCATGAACGAGGTCATCAATTGCTGGCAAGGCATCCTCGAATATCGGCGTGGGCGAGCCGACGTGTCAGTGAGAGAGGCGAGGAAGTAATTGCGTCTCTTTTAGGTAAGCTCCTTTGCGATAACCCACGTGATCGCGACACGCTGATGGGCAAAGCATCATTTGAAGTGATGCAATACGGCATGGCAGCGGACGTTGCTTCTCAGCGACTTGAGAAGTTTTTGACACTCTTGAGGGCACTGTTATGATGGGTCCAACAAAACTGAGCGAGATTCGTGAACAAATCCGTCGCGCAATTGCGGAGACAGGTGAAGATCCGCTGGTTTGGCTGGAAAAGCAAATCAAAAGCGCGAAACGCAAAACGCCGCGCGAAGGCACGGAGGTTTTGTCCTCGTTGAAACGGCTGCTCGAAGAGAATGGCAAGGGAAAACGCTCAAAAGTCGCTCCTGGCACAAAGAAAAATCGGGGCGCGGTTCAGTCCCGGTCCTGAGATAGTTATGTGTTGCCGTCCAATTGTAGCAATCGCCGACGCATGATCCAGATTCGCGAGATTCAGTAATGTCAACCATTCAACTCCTTGGAATTGACCGCATGTCTGCCGACGATCGATTGCGTTTGATTGGAGATATCTGGGATAGCCTTTCGCGGGATGAGCAACTCGATATTCCGGAGGGCCACAAAGAGGAACTTGACCGCCGATTGGCGGAAGCTGATGCCAATCCTCCGGCGGGCATTCCGTGGTAACAGGTTCGAACGCAGCTAAATTGACTTCAAAACAATGAATCCCATTGCGCTAATTCAGCGAGACCTTGGGCCAGATGAATGGCAGCGTGCACGGTCGGCATGGCTTGATTCATCCGTCTTGGAAATGGCAGAAGACTGTTGTTTGTTCCGCTCATTCAAGATTTACCGCATTCGAGGTGTCACGGGACAATTTGATTTTGTCACGCTTCCACATGGTTCCTACGGCTACTACGCAGCGAATGGCCGTGAAGCGATTCGGTTAAGCCGTCAAGGTAAAGAAATAGAGAAGATATTGTCGACAGATTGGGCAGCATTGCCGGACGTGAATCCTGTTCCGCTGGCTTCATTAGTTCTTGCCTTTTTCGACGAAGGAATCAAGGCGACGCACCAAGTCCTCGCCAATAGGACATCACTGGAAGTAATGTGCCGGGACCCACGAAACTTCCAGTTGACAGACGAGGTTAAGACCAATCACTTGTCAAAACTTGGCGAAACCACGATTCAACTTTTACACGACACCGTGATGATTCGAGCAATTACGCTTTGCGGGTGGATGCATCGCAAGCAAAACCTTGGCGTCGAATGTCTCAAAATTGCCAGGACTGGCCGAGTGACTTTTGAACCACGGCTCGTACTCTCGGAAAAGACATTCAATCGCGTGCCAGGTATCAGGTATTAAGGTGAATGAGTCCAACGCCGCTCACCGCCCCAAGGAAGCGACATGAGTTCTCCTTTGAATCAAGACATCCGCGTCCTCCGCGAGCCCACCGTCTACCTCGTCGGCCGCCAAACCGTCGATGACGCGGCCATCGACCATTTTCTCTCCGACCACGGCGTCAGCTGGCAGACCGACACCGAGGTCGCCGGCGAGCATCTGGCCGAGATCGCGGGCCGGTTGTGCTACATGAGCTTCGCCAAGCCGCGGCCTGGCGGCAATGAAACGTATCTCAAGCACATCCTCGAAGTCGGCCACGGGTCGGTGCTTGAACATGCGGTTTGGAACTTTATTTTCACCGGTTGCAGCCGAAGTTTGACACATGAACTTGTGCGGCATAGGCATTTTGGGTATTCTCAACTGAGTCAACGATACGTTGATGAGTCGGTGGCCGAGTATGTCGAGCCGGATTGCATTGCTGATGATCCCCAATTGCATCAGCTGTGGTTGAATGCGGTCGCCGCCAGTCATCAGGCCTATGTGGCGCTCACCGAGAAATTGCTCGATAAATTCCAGGATGAGCCGGATAAAACGATGCGGCGCAAGCTCGCCCGCCAGGCCGCACGCAGTGTTTTGCCCAATGCGACCGAGACCAAGATTTTTGTGACCGGCAACGCCCGAGCGCTGCGGCATTTCATAGAAATGCGCGGTTCTCGCCACGCCGAGGTGGAAATCCGTAAACTAGCGGTGAAGGTGTTGCAGATCCTGCAACGCGAGGCGCCGCACATTTTCGGCGACTACCAGTTGATCCCTCTGCCCGACGGCACCCAGGAAGCTGTGACTTCCCATCGCAAGGTGTGAGTGGCCATTTGGCAGTTGGCAGTGAGCAGTTGACAGTAAAAACTGCACCGCTCATCGCTGACATGCCTCCCTGTTTACAGCCAACTGCCCGCTGCGAACTGCCCTCTGCTTCGATTGGCAGTAGGCAGTAAGAACTGCACCGCTCATTGCTGACGTGGCTCATTGATTGCTGCCAACTGCCAACTGCCAACTGCAAACTGCTAACTGCCAACTGTTCGGAAAGGACCGCGATGACGCGCGACCTGCAAACCAGTCAGGGCGTCCTGGAACTAAGCCAAAAAGGTTTCGGCTTTCTCCGCGACGCCAATCGTAACTACACCGCTCAGCCCACTGACGCTTATGTGCCCGACCCTCTGGTGCGGAAGTACAAGCTTCAGGAAGGCATGTACCTGGCCGGCCCCATCGAGCCCAGCCGTAAAGGGACAGGGCCGCGCCTGCTTGATGTGATCAAGCTCGACGGCATGGATCCGGAGGCGTACCCACGCCGCAAGTTCGACGACCTGACGCCGATCGATCCGCATGAACGCATTGTCCTGGAAACCGGACGCGAGCCGTTGACGACGCGTGTCATGGATTTGCTGACCCCCATCGGCAAAGGCCAACGCGGCCTGATCGTGGCCCCGCCACGTACGGGCAAGACGATATTGTTGCAACACATTGCTCAGGCCGTGTCGATCAATCATCCCGAGATGCATTTGATTGTGTTGCTCGTGGACGAACGGCCCGAGGAAGTGACCGAGATGAAGCGCACCATCCGCGGCGAAGTGATCGCCAGCAGTTCGGACCGCGACGCCACAGCCCACATTCGCATGGCCCAGCTGGTGCTGGAGCGCTCGCGGCGGTTGGTGGAACAAGGCCGGCAAGTGTTCATTGTACTCGACAGCCTGACGCGATTGGCCCGCGCTTACAATCGCAACGTCGGCAACAGCGGCCGGACCTTGAGCGGCGGCGTCGATTCACGGGCTTTGGAAATTCCCAAACGGTTGTTCGGCACTGCCCGTGCCTTTGAAGAAGGCGGCTCGCTCACGGTCATGGGAACGGCGCTCATCGAGACCGGTTCACGCATGGATGACGTGATCTTCCAGGAGTTCAAGGGCACTGGCAACATGGAGTTGGTGCTAGACCGCAAGCTGTCGGATCGCCGCATCTGGCCGGCGATGGACATTGGCCAATCGGGCACCCGCAAGGAAGAACGGCTATTGCCGCCGGACACTTTGAAGCAGGTGACGCTGCTGCGGCGGACGCTGATGGACCTCAAGCCGGTAGAAGCGATGGAGATGCTGGTCAAGAAATTGGGGGAGTACAAGTCGAACGCGGAGTTTTTGGAACGCATCGCCGCCAAGTCAAGATAGCTGATTGTAGCACAAGCTGTTAGCTTGTGTTCGAGACGCACAAGCTAACAGCTTGTGCTACATCTCCATTGGTCGCCATTCAAAGGGATTCCCATGCAACGCACATTGATACTGCTCAAACCCGACGCCATCCAGCGACGCCTCATCGGAACCATCATCCAGCGTTTCGAGCAAAAAGGCCTACGCCTGGTCGCCATGAAAATGGTTCACCCGTCCGAGGATTTGGCCGAGAAGCACTACGCCGTCCACAAGGGCAAACCGTTTTACGATTCGCTGCTCAGCTTTCTCACCGGCGGCCCCACCGTCGCCATGGTCTGGGAAGGCCGCGAAGCGGTGGCCGTCGCCCGCACGCTCATGGGTTCCACCGATGGCACCAAGGCCCCGCCGGCAACCATCCGCGGCGATTTTGCCATTAGCGTGCAGAACAATCTGGTTCATGGCAGCGATAGCCCGGAAAATGCGGCTAGTGAGATTGCGCTGTGGTTTACGGGGAAAGAGCTTTTGGGGTATGAGATGGCGGATGGGGCGTGGGTGGCGGGGAAATAGGGGCGGCAGACTTTTCGACGATTCAAGGGAATGGACAGGATTGATTCTGTTTAATCAGTGTTAAAAGCTACTCGACTAAAATGCGCACTATCTCGCTACTTCTGATTTGCGCGATTGTTTGTGGATGCTATCGCACGCCTACCGAGGGGCCAGCCGCGAAGGAGAAGTCGCCTGGGAATGAAGACAGGTTTGACATGTTCAAGGTGAGCGATCTTGTTTTTGATCGCTATAGCAAACTCGGTTATGAAAAGCTTAACGAGCCCGAAAAAGTCTTCCATTGCGTATGGGGACTGGAAGCCGAAGTCAACAATGGCGGCTTCCACCAGTATTACTTCAACAGTGCAGGGGATCAGGCGCTGGACACTGTGAAATCATTGGAAGCGATTGAAGCAAAGCACACCGCACTTCTGGTCCGGCAAGCCAATGCTTTGTTTGGCGAAGCCGGTCCATTGTCTGATCGGTTCGCAAGGCAAAACCAGCTTTTTGCGCTGGGCGAGGCCAAAACAACGAAAATGAATGAGATCGAGAAACAGTTCATGAAGTACGACGACAAGCTGGGTCAACTGATTAGAAGCGTATGTGGCCAAAAATGGCGAGGCTTTCGGGCTGAAGTGAGGCCGCGGGCGACTACCCAGCAAATATGCCATGGCGCTTAGCCGCCGGGCGCTCGCCTTTGTTTCGGCAAGGCCGGTTCTACCAGCCCAGGCCGAAGGCCTGGGAAAGATGGTGGATTCGGCTATCGAGCCTGAAAGGCTCGTTCACGCCGGCGTATATTTCAATGAATGGCCCTTACAGGGCCGAGGAAATCCGGGCAACTTCCCCAGGCCTTCGGTCTGGGCTGACGGAAACGGCCCTTCAGGCCGAAAGACCTAAAGCGGAAAGCCGACATCGCCTGGGTAGTCGCCAATTAACAAATTCATGGCAATCCCCAGCCCCGACTATGTACAATTCGCATAGGCCGCCGACCCACCGGCGCCGCGAAAGGAGCTGGCGGAATGTCGTCCGCGCCCGTTTTTACCATCAAATACTGGGGCATCACCGGCAGCATGGCCGCGCCCCTGCGGCCGGCGGAGGTTGCCGCCAAGCTTTGTGCCGCCATTGCACATCTTGATCAACAGGATCGACTTGCTGGCCTGGCCGCGGTCGCCAAGAATCCCGCTAAGCTCACCGAGTATCTGGATCAACACCTGCCTTTTCATTTGCGCTCCACCTACGGCGGCAATACCACCTGTGTCGAAATTCAAACGCCGGACGCGCTCATCATCGTCGATTGCGGCAGCGGCTTCCGTGAATTGGGCAACTTACTGGAACGAACCTGGAATGCTCCGAATTTCAGCGGCAAACGCGAGGCTCACGTGCTCGTCAGCCATGCCCACATGGACCATACGCTGGCCATGCCGTTCTTCGACCCGTACATGGATCCGCGCAATGACTTCACGCTTTATGGCTCCAGTGCCGTCATGAAGAGCTTTGATGCGGTTCTGAGTCCGCAGGCGCCGCTCAGCAGGATTTATGTGCCGGTGACGTTTGACCTTTTCAAGGCGATT
>DASRAT010000859.1:0-2066 GCA_035638015.1 Gemmataceae bacterium
GGCGGCTTCGGCGGCGCGCCGAAGTTTCCACATCCGATGGACCTGCGTGTGCTGCTGCGCGTCTGGAAACGATTCGGCGACGACGATGCGCTAGCGATGGTCACGAAAACGCTTGACGGCATGGCGAGGGGCGGCATGTACGACCACCTCGGCGGCGGTTTTCATCGCTACAGCACCGATGAACGCTGGCTGGTGCCGCACTTCGAAAAGATGCTCTACGACAATGCTCTGCTGACGGTTGCCTATGTGGAGGCCTACCAGGCGACGGGCCGGCAACTTTACCGCGATGTGGCCGAGGAGACGCTCGACTTTGTGATCGCCGAAATGACTAGCGCCGAAGGCGGATTCTTTAGCACGCAAGACGCCGACAGCGAAGGCGTCGAAGGCAAGTTTTTCGTGTGGTCCAAAGCAGAGATCGAGCAAATACTGCGGCCGGAGGTCGCCAAGGTCTTTTGCTCCGTCTATGACGTAACACCAGAAGGCAATTGGGAAGGGCACAACATCCTGAATCGCTCGCGCAGCTACGAGGTTGAGGCGAAGATGCTTGGCATCGCGGAGCCCGAGTTGCTGGAAATGCTTTGGGAAGGGAAGAAAAACCTGCTGGAAGTCCGCAGCAAACGCGTCTGGCCAGGTCGAGACGAGAAGATTCTGACATCCTGGAACGGTTTGATGATGACCGCCTTTGCGCGGGCCGGGCAAGCATTGCAGCGCAGTGATTACGTGGCCCGCGGACTGGCGGCGTTGGATTTTGTCTCCAATAACCTGACCACCCGCGAAGGCCGCTTGCTGCGCACCTGCGGCGCCGGCAGCAAAGGCAAATTGACTGGCTACCTCGAAGATTATGCATTCTTGTTGGAAGGCATGATCGCCTTGTACGAAGCCAGTTGGATGGGCCCCTGCCTGGCAAGAGCGTTGGCCCTGGCGGACGTAATGATCGACCAGTTTTGGGATCCGGCTGAAGGCGGTTTCTTCTACACGGCCCGCGACCATGAAACCCTGATCGCCCGCACCAAGGACCAGCACGACAGTTCGATCCCCTCCGGCAACGGTCTGGCGGCAACGGCATTGCTGCGTTTGGCCAAAATCACGGGACGCGGCGATTTGGAAGAAAAGGCCGTGAAGACGCTGCAGCTTTTCCGCGGTTTGATGGAATCGTCGCCCATGGCGGCGGGACAAATGCTGACGGGATTGGATTTCCACCTTGGCCCGGTCGAGGAAATCGTGATCGTCGGCAATCCGCGCGCGGCGGAGACTTGCGAAGTGCTCAAAGCGCTGTACGGCAAGTTTCGGCCGAATCATGTGTTGGCTACACGCTTTGTGGGGGATCAACCAGAGTGGGACACTAGCATCGAAGACAAATTGCCGTTGCTCACGGACAAAGAGGCGCGGGGGCCGGTGACGACCTATATCTGTCGTGATTATGCGTGTGAGGCGCCGTTGGTTGGCGTCGAGGCGGCGGTGGCGGCGTTTCGCTAAACCGCAAGCGGCGTGGCTTGGCTGGCCAAAATGTGCTCCATCAATTCACACGCCTCCATCCACGTCGCCGGCAGAGTCCATTGGAATCCTTCCGCCCCGGCTAGTTGCGTGGCCGCCCCATAATCCTGCTGATAGCTCCACAATTGCACGAATCTGGCTATGCCGCGTGCCCAGCGACACAGGCGTGGAATATCACGCTCTGCCCCGGGTCGCTGTTCCGCCTCTTCCACAAGATATTCGACCAGCATGCGCGCCTCGGCATCGCCCAGGCCGCGCGTCAGGGAGTCGTTGGTCAAGATTGGCGCCAACAAGGATTTAGGCAGCATCGGCACGTCCAGCTCCAGCGCGATTGCGTGAACAGATTTCGACCACCAATTGAGGGCGGGACTATAGCGACGGGCCTTCTTGGGAGCAACACCAATTTAACTCAGGCGGCTGCAACGCTTTACCGCTTGACGGCAGCGCTGGCCGGCTGTACGCTGCTGTGCGGTAGCGGAGACTATCTTTCCTGTCGGGTCTTCTCCCTCGGGAGTTCTTTCGTGCATGCATTATTAGCCAGCGGTTCTGGCTTTACACTTCTCGGCCGAATT
>DASRAT010000860.1:0-2366 GCA_035638015.1 Gemmataceae bacterium
ACTTGTTATTCCAGGTTATTGACACTTTGCTTGGCGGCGGCACTCAGCACGGCGCCAGGCCGCTCCAGTTCATTAGCGATGATCTGACCCGCCGGCATTTGCATGCCGCGCTAACCGCCATGTCGCCTGCGGAGCAAATCGAGATTTTCCCCGCCGCAGGTATTGCCAAGTGGGCACGCCGGCTTGGCCTGGGCAATGGTCAAGCACAAGAGCGCGCGCAATGGCTGATTGACAGCGTGGCCCGGCCCTTGACACCAGGTCTGAACGTGACGCTGCGCAACATCTGCGAAGAATGCAGCCTGGAACCGGCGCGAGCCTGCGAGATGGTATGCCAGCACATCGAACGCGGCGACGCTCACAGCACCGCCGGGTTGATGCGCCGGCATATTCACCAGGGGTTGGCGCGGGCGGCGTTCTTGAGTGACGAAGGCGATCTGGCCAATTTCTTGACGTTCGGCTTCGCGGAATTGGATTTCAAAGTGCGGCCCAGCCGACAGGACCTTGTGCTCGCTCTGCTCAAAGAAATGATGGCGGTCTTCCTCAGTCTGAAAATGCCGGTCGTGGTCGCGTTCGATCAACTGGAGGATTTGTTGCTGGCCCGGCGAGCCGACGATGGCCATCGCGTCGCCGAGGCCTTTTTCGCTGGCATCGTGCAAGTCATGCACCAGATCGGCGGCATTTGTTTCCTGGTCTTCGCCGAACGCGGCCTCTGGAACCGTTTCGTGCCGTCGCTCGACGGTTACATCCAGGATCGGCTCAACAATCCCGTTCACGTTCCTGGTCACGGCACCATCAAGGCCCTTCGGTTGGAGGCCCCGCCGCCGGAATTGGTGCGGCAAGTTGTCGAGGCCCGCATGCGGCCGATCCGCGAAGAGCTGGGCGAGTGGTCCGAGCAGTCTACCATTTATCCATTCACCGACGACCAGGTGCTGCGCATCGCCCGCACCGAGCCGACATTGCGTGACATGCTCCAGCAGTTCCGGCATTTGTTCGATCACGTCGTCTACGGCGAAACCACCGGCCCGGCCTATGACAAGCCAGAGGAAGGCAAGACGGTCGTGGCAGTGCCGCCACCCGTTGACATTCCGGCCCAGGTGAAATCGGTTGTCGTGGTTGAAACGCCCGTGTCGCCGCCGCGGCAAGATGGGGCCAAGCCGAACCTCCAGGAGCTTTGGGAACAGGAAATACGCTCCGCCCGCCGTCAACTGGAACCGGAGGGAGCGTTGACCGGAGCAACCCGCGAATTGCAAGCGGGGCTCGGTTCGTTTTTGCAAATCTGCCACGAGCATGGCGTCAAGGTTGGCCCCTGGCGGCTCCAGCACGTCGTCAACGAACTGGCCTTCGGCGAACACCCGACTTATGGCGTATTGACCATTGCTCACTGGACCTGCCGCGGCGGGCAGCCGTGGAAAGTCGGCGTTGGCTTGTTCCTCGGCAAAGGGCCGGGCAAACCAAAGGACCTGGAAATCAAACTCGGCGCCCACGAAATGACGCCGGCGATCATCGACCATTTGATTTTGCTGCGGCCCGAAGACGACCTATCGCTCAGCGGCAAAAGCAAAACACTGTGGCAAGACGCCGAGAAGCGCGGCCGGCATTCGCGATTGGAAGCGGTCAGCCTCGACGACTTCGCGGTGCTTTACAGCTTTCCGCGTTTTTTGACTGCGCTCAACGAAACGCTGGCGGAGGGGCAGCCGTTGCCGAATTTGGCGGATTTGTTGCAGGATACTTGCGAGAAGTTGTTGGAGCAGATTTGCATGCCGGTGCAGGGCGGGTGACAAATAATCGAAAGTGGGTTGAAAGGATTGTGGGACGGCCTTCCCAGGCCGTCCTTTTACGTTAGGACGGCCTGGGAAGGCCGTCCCACAATTCCTACCACCGCAATCGGCCTTCTGTCCCTCATAAACCCTCGGGCGTCACACCAAGCCCCCACCCGTCCGCCAAATGCTTGACGACAAACGGAAACGCCGTCTTCTCGCTCTCCGGCCGCACACCCACCGGCGCCGACCCGACTGCCTTGAGCATCTCCCAGCGCTGATGCGCCTGCGAACACTGCCAGCAGCGCGGCACCTCGATGAATTGCCGATCCCAATGCACCGATTCGCCGCCGCCGGTGCGCGTTCGCGTCACCCGCCCGTGCATCGGCACCATCGCCGCGATGGCCGGATCGCTGGCATTTTTCTGGCAAAACCAGCAAATCTTGTACAATGCCGGTCCGGCGTCGTCCAGGAGATTGGCCCGATCGTTGTCGCGCCCAGGCAGCGAGGCCACGCCTTTGAACAGTTCCACGGCCGCTTGCCAGCTGTCATGGCCGCCGTTTTCCGCCGCCGTTTCGCACAAGGTTTTGATGCGTTCGCGGACCGGAC
>DASRAT010000861.1:0-3695 GCA_035638015.1 Gemmataceae bacterium
TCGCCATTGTGCGGATGCACGCTCAGCAACGAACCCTCCAGACTGATGAGGCTGCCTTCCAGATCCAGTTCAAACGGCCTGCTGGCACGGACATCAACCAGGTCGCCCCGGCCGCGCACAAAGCAGGTTTCAAACTTCACCTCGGCATGCGCCCCCGAAGCGGGCATCTTGATGGAATCATGCAAGTCGAGCAACGTGACCACGTCCATCTCGGCGGCGGGAAAATCGGCGCTGTCCAGCGTGATGACGCATTGCTTGAACCGGCAAACGCTTTCCGCGCCCAGGCTGACGATCGACACCGAGCGATGATGGGCGTCAGGCCGCAGCAAAAACTCCAGTTGTTCGAATTCGATCTGACTGTGGTGCAGCTGGATGAGTGAGGCCGTTTTCTCCGTGGTTTTGCCCAGCACCAGGATCGGCTTGTAATCGCCGTAAGGCTTGAGTTTGACCCGGCGGTTGTCGGTCAACACGGTCGGATCGATGGTGATTTCACCGTGATACTTGATGAGAATGACATCATCCTGTTCCGCTTCGATGAGAGCGGCTTCGATTTTCTTGTGCACGCGAGCATCGCCCTTGACCGTCCCCGACGGATCGACCAGGCGCTGCTTGGGGCCGAGCTTGAATGCGGTATCGCCGGGACGCGATCCATCCACGGGCGGCAATCCCGCCGCGGGATAAAGCGGCCCCCAGGCGCAAATATCCTGGACCCCGATCGCACGTTTCTCGTCATTCTTCTGACGCAACTCGGGCAGCTTGTCGTCGATGAGGAAAGCTGTTTTCGGTTCGTCTTCTGGTCCAACGTTCGACTTGGCCCACGGACTGACTTTCAACTGGCTGGAGCCGACATCGCTGCCGCCAGTGGCTTTGAGGCGGTCCTTGAACCCCTTCCAATCGGCGCCCTCCGGCTCGTCCTTGCCGCTGGGCTTGCGCCAGTAGGATTCGAGTTGGTGGTAGGCATTGCGCTTGCCTTCGTATTTGACGGCACGAGTCACGCCCGTTTCCCGGATGAGATCGGGCTGGTCGCGGGAGCTAGCGTTGTCGGGGCAGGAAAAGATGCTGTGCTGAACGCCGAGGACGCAATTGACATTGTCATCGAGGCGAAACGCCGGCCCCTGAGCAACCTGGGCCGAGATGTTGCTGAGAAATAGTTCAGTTTTGTCGTCCTTGTCCTGCCCCCAAAGGTGAAACAAGCAAGCATGCGGGCCATAGGCGCAATTGGACTGGATGATGTGGGCACTGCCATAAACCGACACCGCCGCCTGACCGCTGCTGAAATAACAGTTTCGAAAAATAAGCGGCGGCCGCTCCAGGGTCGGTTTCCACGCCGCCACGGAAGCGATCGGCACCATGCTGGCGCGGCGGGCAATCAAACCGTCCTCCGCGGGCGGAACATTTTGGCCGAAAGCGCAGCGCTCGAAGGTCACCTGGCCGCCCGTGACCACGACGGCGGCCGCCAACTGACGGGGAGTGTGTTTGGCCTCAATCACAAAGCAAATGTTGCGGAAATCAACCGTGCCGCCTTCGATCGCCAGGCCGGCCCAGAACTGCGTGGGGTTCTCGGACTCCGACGAGTAGACGAAGTGGAGCGTTTTCGGTTTCTTGGGGTCATCCGACTCGACGATCAGCGAGCGTTTGCTGCCGCCGCGATACGGGCCAGTAGGCTCATTAAAGCGAAGATCTTTTTGCAGGATAATCTTGAGCGGCCGGTCCTCGGCGAGGGCCTGGTTCCACTCCTCTTCGGTGGAAACCCGGCGGGTGTCGTCGCCGATGGGCAAATCCTTGGTGCCGCCGACGCCGGGCAGCTTGCCGGGAAGCACGTTGTCCTGGGGCAACGGCTTGCTGGGCCGCGGCGTCACACTTTGGCTTCGCGGCGTCGTCACCGCCACCGCTAGCACAAAAATGCCGAGCACGGCGACAGCAATGGCGGCCAACACCAACGGCCGCTTCTGGGGCGGGCTGGGCAACGGTGCGTCAAGGAAGATGCCGCTGGCCGGCACATCCACGCCGCCGGTTTTCTGAGCCACTTCCACCAGATTTTGCACCAAATGCTCGGCACGCTGATAACGGTCCCGGGGATTCTTGGCCATCATGCGCTGCAAGATCATCGCGATCTCATCGGGAATCGCGGGATTGAGCTGGCGCGGGTCGATAGGAGCGACGTGCTGATGGTGGTGCAGCTTCCGGGCGGCGGTGCCCTCGGGCACCGGTGGCTGGCCGGTGAGCAAGTGATAGAAAGTGCAACCCAGCGAATAAATGTCGCTGCGAACGTCAGCGTCGCGCGGTTCCAATGCTTGTTCAGGCGAGATGTAATCAAAGGTGCCCAGCGTGACGCCCGATTGTGTCAATTGGCGTTTGTCTTGTTGTCCATGGCTGCGGGCCAGGCCCATGTCCACCAGCTTGGCCCGGCCGCCCGGCGTGATGATGATGTTGGAAGGCTTGATGTCACGATGGACCACGCCGCGCGCCGCCGCGTGGGCCAGACCGGCGGCGATTTGCAACATGTAATGAATGCCGTCCGGCACCGACACTTTGCCTTGTTGTTCCAGCAGCGTCCGCAGGTTTTGGCCTTCCACGAACTCGAAGGCGATGAAATGAAGTTTCTGATCCTCGCCGCAGAAGTAAACGCGGGCAATGTTCTCATGATCGAGCTTGGCCGCGGCCCGCGCTTCCTGGTGGAAACGCTCCACGTGTTCGGGGTCGGCCGCCATGTCCGGAGGCAGGATCTTCAAGGCCACGAAACGGTCAAGCTGCATGTCGCGGGCGCGCAACACCGCCGCCATGCCGCCGACGCCGATCGGTTCCAGCAACTCGAAATGGGCCAGCTTGCGGCCACGGACACTGCCGCCCATGGCGGCGGGGTCACCTCCGGGCGCCACATAAGTCTGCGTCGGCACGCCTTTGGTGATGCAGGTCGGCGATTCGTCGGTTTTGACGGGGGCATTGTCCAACAGCCGATCGAAATCGATGCCGTTGGATGAGGGCAGCACCGGCTCCGCGAACGGATCTTTCGCATAGGGCAGCGAATGTTCGGACATGTGCGGCCTGATCGGGTTCCGAGCCCGCCTTTTGGTGTTGAAATTGCCGAGTTATCCACGGGTCACAATGCTATCGTCGAGACCATCCCGTGGCGGCTAGAGTATTAAACCCCGAACTACGCCGTCTGCTCCGCCGTGAAGTGATTAAAACGGCATGAGAGACGCAGACGGGTGCTTTGGATGAAGTATAGACAATTTGCGCCGGCAGTGTCAATCCACTGGCGAGCCGAGCGGCATAAGCCACGGAGTTAGCCCGCGCAATCCGGCGGCTTACGCCGCTCGCCTCGCCAGTTGTGACGATTTTTCCGCTATTGCCGTTTGCCCATCCGCGTACAATGGGTTGAAAGGAGGCTCGCTCACCTACCGTGACTCTCGACGTAACCCGCGACGAACTCAGTGTCCATCTTGAACGCGCCTTTCTGGTCAGCGTCGCCTTGCCGCATCGTCAGTGGCTGGGTGACGATCCCCTGGAGGAGTTGCGCGGCCTCGCCACCACCGCCGGGGCCGTCATCGTTGGCAGTCTCCTGCAAAAGCGTCAAACCGTCATTCCCGGCACCTACATCGGCAAGGGCAAGGTTCAAGAACTGGTCGAACAAGTCCAGGCCGCCGAAGCCGACGTTGTCATTTTCGACAACGATTTGTCGCCCGGCCAGGTTC
>DASRAT010000862.1:0-24427 GCA_035638015.1 Gemmataceae bacterium
ACGCCCTGGTCATGTCCGGTGAATTGCTGAACTTCATAGCCGGTGGCCGTTTCCCACATGCGAATGGTTTTGTCGTCGCCGGCAGACAGGATATAGCGGGCATCGGGCGAGAAAGCCAGGCTGGCTACGGCGTCCTGATGACCGGTGAATTTCTGCAAGACCTGGCCGTTGTCCACGTCCCAGAGGTTGATGACCTTGTCGTTGCCGGCCGAGGCAACCTGGCAACCGTCCGGCGAAAACCCCACGGCTTTCACAGCGTTCGCGTGGCCGTCGAGGCGGCGCATTTCCTGGCCGCTGTCGGCGTCCCAGATGCGCACGGATTTGTCGTCGCCGCCAGAGACGATCCGTTTGCCGTCGGGCGCGAACGCCACGCTCCACACGATTCCTTCGTGTCCGGTGAGGCGTTTGAGGACCTTGGCGCTGTCCATGTCCCAGACGATTATGGTTTGATCGTTGCCGCAACTTACGGCACGTCGGCCATCGGGTGAGAAGGCGACCGCCTGAACCTTGTCGGTGTGACCCTTGAAGCGCTTGATGTCGGTGCCGTTGTCAAGGTCCCATAAGCGGACGGAGTTGTCCGAACTGGCCGACAAAGCGCGTTTGCCGGTGGGGTCAAAGGCCACGCCGTTGACGCCCTTGTCGTGGCCGGTCAATGTTCGCACCAGCTTACCGCTGCTGACTTCCCATAGCCGCAGCGTTCCGTCCCAACTTGCTGAAAGCGCATGCCTGCCGTCGGGCGACATCGCGACAGATGCAATGGGTTGTTTGTGGCCCTCGAAAAGCCGGACAAATCCCGGGCCCAGGTCGGCGGTGGCGACCACTGCCGGTTGTGGCTGCGGTTGCGGATGGCCGGTGGTTTGTCTGCCGTTTCGCCATAGGGCCCAGCCGATGATGCCGCTGTAACACAAAACCGTCACGCCGCAGGCAATTCCCGCAATGGTGATGATTCGCTTGCGCCGTTCGGCGGCGGCGAAAGGATCTGCCAGCGGTTTTGCCGGAAGCGTGTCGGCGGCTTTGCCGCCGCGCTGAATCCGCGAGAGGCTGCCGAAATCAACCCCGTGAGCCGGTGTGAGTGAAGTGTCTCCCCTGGCGCGCGGGGCCGTGGAGCCGGCGCCTATGGGTGACATGAAATCGGTGCTGCCCGAGCGTGGCTCGCGCTGCATGGTCCCGATAGTGCTGACCGGCATCAACATCTGCGACATGGTCCGCTGCGTGGGCGCCATCGATCGGCTGCCGCCGTCACTCTGGGCCGCCAGGCTCAGCTGTGGCATCTCCTCCTCGGATGGTGGCGCAATAGGATTTTGAGTCCACGGCGACAGGGCTTCGGCGACTTCCATGGGCGTGTGGTAACGATCGTCCGGATTCTTGGCCATCATCGTGGACAGCACGGCCGCCAATTCCGCGGGCACTTCCGGCCGCAATTCTTGAATCGGTTTGGGATCGCGGACCTGATGCCAGATCAGCTTTTGAGCGACATTGCCCTCTTGAAACGGACTTTGCCCCGCCAGCAAGAAATAGAAGGTTGCGCCCAGGCTGTAAATGTCGGCTCGAATGTCGACGCCGTGACTGTTGAGCGCCTGCTCGGGGGCGAGATAGTCCGCGGTGCCCAGAACGCTGGTGGTCTCAAATTCTTTGGTCAATTCATCGCGGTCGTCGTGGAAAAAGCGGGCCAGGCCCATGTCCAGAATTTTGACGGTGCCCGTGCGGTCTACCAGTAAGTTGCCTGGCTTGATGTCGCGGTGGACAATGCCGGCTTCGTGGGCGTGCTGGAGACCGCAGGCCGCCTGGGCGATGTAATGCGTGGCACGCTCCACATCCATCGGGCCAAAACGTTTGACGATGTCCTGCAAGCTGCCGCCTTCGACGTATTCCATCACCAAAAAATGCAGCTTGTTTTCACTGTCCACGTCGAGGGCGCGCACGATGTTGGGGTGATCCAGCGCTGCCCCAGCGCGGGCCTCGCGATGGAAACGGTCGAGTACCGTCTTGTCCTCTGCCTGCCCTGGCGGCAACACCTTCAATGCCACGCGGCGTTTCATGACGACGTGTTCGCACAGGTAAACGGTGCCCATGCCGCCGGCGCCTACTTTCGCCAGCAATCGGTATTTGCCGGCGATGATGAAGCCGCGCCACTTGCCCGCGACAAGATGCTCCGCCTGAAAGCCGGTCAAAAGACCGTCGGCGACCATCATGTCGGCAAGAGCCTTGATCGAGTCGGGAAAGGTGCCGGCCTGGCGCAGCTGTTGGCAATAGGCCTCTACAGCCGGCTTTTCCATCAGCCCGCTTTTGCCCACGACGTCGAAAAATTCTTCGAATGATGCTGGTGCTGGCATAACCGTCCTCACCCGAAACAGATTCGGGCCTCACTGCGAAGGAACGGCGCCAGTAAAGAAAGGAGAGTGCAAGCGTGCCATAGACAACACGCGCGGCGCCGGTCTCACTACAGCATACTCAACCGGACGCCGTTTGTCAGGCAAAAAATCTACCGCGTTTTTTCCCGAAGTCTCGACACCCTTTTGATTTGTCAACCATTTCGTCGCAAATCATTTCGATGACACCGTGTCGCTGGTTCGATGACAATTCTGGATTACCCGAACCTGCGTATTACGACATTGGCAATCCACGATTTTTTACAAAGTATTTGCTAGTAAAGAGTTGTGCAATTTCCTGAAATTTCCGCCGCAAGCCGGGCATACCGCCTGCGTTGAAAAGATGTCGCCGACCTAAACCCGGCACAACAACAACACCCATAAACGCTGCTCGGCAGCAAGGATTTATCATGATTAGGTTATTTCCCGCTGGACTGGTGACGCTCGCCGCGTCGGCGGTTCTCATGATCGGAGCGGTGGAAGCCAGCGGCCCGCAAGGCGCCGGCTTCGATCGCCACGGAATCAACAAGAAAAGCAACACCATTGTCGATTCCGGCAAAAAGGTCGAAATCCATCAGGACCACAACGCCAAAAAGAGCGGCGTGGTCATCGACGCCAAGAAGTCCAACGTCATTGTCGAAGCCGGCAAAAAAGGCAATGTGATCGTGGACGCTGGCAAGAAAGGCAACGTGATCATCGACGCCGGTAAGAAGGGGACCGTCATTGTCGATGGCGGCAAAAAAGGCACTGGCGTGATCGTTGATCCCGCCAAGAAAGGCACTGGCGTGATTATTGATCCCGTCAAGAAAGGCCCCGCTGCCAAAGACTGGAAAGGACAAAAACAGGATCTGTACTGCAAGCCCTATTGCAAGCCGCATTGCTATCCCTGGTGGGGCGGCTGGTGTGGCCCCTGCGGTCCTTGGGTTGGCCCTTGGGGCTGCAATCCCTGGTGGATCGGTGGCGGCACCTGGTGCACCCCCGGCTGCGGCTGGTTCGGCGGCTGGTACCCGATGATGGGTGAAACGATCATCATCGAGACGCCAATCTATGTCCCCGGCTACGGCCCGATGCCTGGCCCCATCGTTGACCCAGGCGTTGGTCCTGGTCCCGGCCCCGGCCCAATCGTGGACCCAGGAGTTGGCCCTGGCGCTGGCCCGGGTGCGGGTCCTGGTGGTGATCCCGCCGCTGGTCCGGCCGCTGGAGTTGATCCCGCCGCCGGCGCCTCCGAGGAAATGAAAGTGCAAACCAAGCGCTTTCTGAAGCTCACCAACGACTCCGGTGAGAAGCTGCAGGTCTTCGTCCAATACGTCGTCAAGACCGAGGACGGCGACGCCATGTGGTTCCCCGGCGAACCGGCTTCCGAAAAGGCCTTGACGTTCATTATGGAACCGGGCCAGGAAATGTTCGTCGAGAACAACGGCAAGAAGATGGCTTCCCCTGTTGTCCGGATCTGGGCCGTGTCCGCCAAGGGCCAGTTCCTGGCCTTCCGCGGCCAAGACCTGTGGCTGGTGCCCGAGCAAGACCAAAACGGCCAGCACGTTTACCTGGCCCCCGACGTGAGGACGTTCAACTTCGTCTTCCCGCGTCCGGAGTAGTTGTCCAACAGTAATTCGCCCAGACTATGGAAGAGGCCTGGGGTGTGTTGTAAGCGAGTGCCAGCGCTCTGCCTTCGGGCGGGGCGGCTGGCACTCGCTTTTTTTGTAGGGTGGGTGGAACCCACCAACTCAATTGGTGGGTTCCGAAGACTCCACCCACCCTACCTATCGCCAAACAACCTTTTAACGATCAACGTCGCATAACATCCACGCGGCAAATCGAAACCCAACACCAGTTTCTTCCGCCCTTCATTGCATTCATCTTCGCCTGATTCGTGGGTCAAGTCCGCAGGCATGCACAATGCAGTTCGCTCCCCGCGTGAGAAGAAGAGTTCACGCACGCCCTTCACTTTCATTTGCTCCCGCGTCAAGCCGTCCTCGGCCAGGATTGCGCTCATCAAGATCACGCGCGGATCGGTTGGCTCCACTTGCCCGCGTGCCGTCGGCAACGGCAATTGCAATGCCGTCAATTCCGCTCGCTGCACATCGTTCAACTGACGGTGCATTGGCCAATGGCCACTCAACAGTTGAGAGGGCTCAAGGTGCTCACGCAGCCAGCGGGCCAGCATTCGGTTCCACAAATGGCTCTGATATGCCGACATGTACAAACTGCCCAGTTCTGGCCGCAATCGCACCATTGCTCCGCGAAAATCGCCCGGTTGCCGCACCAAGAAATCGATCACGGCCAAGGTCTGGCCGCGCGGCAGTTTCGCCTGGCACGCCGGCCAATCGCCCCAGTGAGAGCGCAGTATTTGCTTCTCGCGCTTTTGAGCCGCGCGATCGTGTTCGTAGGGCGCGCACAAGGCTAACTGGAGCGCCCTCTCGAAATCGCCCAGGACCAACGCCTTGGCCACAAACTCGCCGCCGCTGACGGAGCCGAAACGTTGGTCGTCATAATAGTTCGGCACACCGTCACGCCGCACTTCTCCCAGGGCCGTGACCGCCGGCTCAAGCTCGGTTTCGGTCAACGCGCGTATCACCAGCCGGAAGCGATTGCCGCGAAAGTGATGTGAGGTGTAGGGTTCGCTCAAGCGGCCGAGGTATTGGAGGTGAATTCCCTGATGCGTCAGCTGCCGCTGAGGGCCTCGCCAGATGGTCAGATATTGAATGGTGTGGGCGTGCCGATCCTTGAGGCCGCCAAACGAAATTCGCCTGCCATCCAGCTTCCAGCGCTGACGGATTACTTGCACGGCATCGGGCGTGGTCCAGCCGCGCTTCTCAAGCCGATAGAGCGCAAACTCACCCTCGGAAAGAGGTTGCACATCGGTCAACTCTTCCACGTAAAAGTCTTCAGGTCGCTGTTTGATCTTCATGGCCACGCGCTGGCGGCGGGAGGGATTCGCGACAGGAGGATGGCAACAAAAAAGACCGAGAGACGGTGAATTCGAAAGCGTCGCCCAGTCACTCTCGAATTTCGCAAGTCTCTCGGTCTCATCTATTACTCTACGCAGCCCAGAAGCCCTCGCAACAAAAAAACGCAAAATCTTCACATTTCTTTTTTGCGCAATGTAAACATCTGTCCATGTAATCTTAATGGAGTCTGTAATAACAAATAACCGATAATATCAAGCATCTATGCCTTTTAGTTTGGGCCAACGTCATGCGCGCACGGATGCACCTTGCCATTGGATTGGTTGTGCTACTAGGCTGGGTAAGCGGCTGCAAGCACACGCCGTCGGTGATTCCTTCCGATCCCGTTCTCACCAGCAAAACGCCTCTCATGAGCAAACCGGAACTGAAGCCACCGACCATTGTGGCATTCCATGAGCCTGAAGCGCCGCCCGGTCCCGTGGCGCTAGCGCCGCAACTCCAGGGTGATGCCGGTATTCAACTGGCGTCCCATAATAATGTGGAGCCCTCCGCCGATTAGCGGCCGTTTCAGGACTGCTCCAATGGCCGATCCAGTACGCGTCCTTCCCGAAGACATTCACAATCTTGAGCTGGTCGGCAACGTCCATCCGCGCAGCTGGGTCAACCCCGAGCCTGCGAAGCGCTACACCCTCGTCGTCATTGGCGCCGGACCAGCCGGGCTTGTGGCTGCCGCCGGGGCTGCAGGATTGGGGGCCAAGGTCGCGCTCGTCGAGCGCGAACTGATGGGCGGCGATTGCCTCAATGTCGGCTGCGTTCCTTCCAAGGCGCTGCTGCGGGCCGCGCGGGCCTGGGCGGCAGTGCGTGACGCCGGCGAGTTCGGCATTGAAGTGCCTGCAGGGACGCGGGTCCATTTTCCGATGGTCATGGAGCGAATGCGCCGTCTGCGCGCAGCCATGAGCGGCAATGATTCCGCCGAACGCTTTAGCAAATTGGGAGTTGATGTCTTTTTGGGTGAGGGCCGCTTCAGTGGCCCTGATACGGTGGAGGTCGCGGGCAAATCGCTCCGCTTTCGCAAGGCGGTCATCGCCACCGGTGCCCGCGCCACAAGGCCCGACATTCCTGGCCTGGCGGAAACAGGCTACTTCACCAACGAAACCATTTTTACGCTCACCGAATTGCCAGCACGTTTGGCCGTCATCGGGGCCGGTCCCCTGGGTTGCGAACTGACCCAGGCCTTTGCGCGTTTCGGATCTGAAGTCACGCTGCTCGCCAATCACGGGCAGATCCTGCCGCGCGAGGACAGTGACGCCGTGCGGATCGTTGAGGCGGCGTTGAAGCGCGACGGCGTGCGCATCTGGCCTGGCACCCAGGTCGTTGGCGTGATGTCGCGCGGCGGTGAGAAAATCTTGTCGCTGAAGCGGGACGCGAAGTCGGAAGAACTTGCTGTCGACGCTATTCTCGTTGCTGTTGGCCGAACACCCAACGTCGAAGCGTTGGACCTGCACAAAGCCGGCGTGCAATATGATCTGGCCACGGGCATCCAAGTTTCGGATCGCTTGCAAACGACCAACAGCCGCGTCTTTGCCGCCGGCGATTGTTGCTCACACTACAAGTTCACGCATGCCGCTGACGCGATGGCCCGGCTGGTCATCCGCAATGCTTTGTTCCTCGGCCGCGGCAAGGTCAGCGCTCTGACGATTCCGCATTGCACTTATACCGACCCGGAAATCGCCCATGTCGGCTTGCGCGACCACGAAGCCCGCGAGCAAGGCATTGATGTGCAGACCTTTACGGAGCCCTTGGCCCACGTTGACCGCGCTATTCTCGACGGCGAGACCGACGGTTTTGTCAAGATTCATGTGCGGGCAGGCAGCGACTGCATTGTCGGGGCCACCATCGTGGCCAAGCACGCCGGCGATCTGATTGGCGAGATTGTGCTGGCAATGGAAGGAAAGATTGGGCTGGGGCGGATTGCCAATGTTATTCATCCTTATCCGACGCAGGCCGAGGCGATTCGCAAGTTGGGTGATGCGTTCAATCGGACGCGGTTGACGGGGATGGTGAAGTGGGTGTTGGCTTGGTGGCTGCGGTGAGCGAAGGCGGCTTGGGGCAAAGCAGGCTGCGATGGAGGTGGAGCGGTCGAGGGTGGTAATGAGATCAAATCCGGAGTCGCTCTCCCGCGCGGATCTTGCGCACCAACTCAATGACTTCCCGTTCACCGCCCGGATAAACCAGTTCGCTGAGTTCGGCAAGTTTTTCCAGATCAATTTCGGGATGCCCGACGACAATTGACGTGAAATCTGCTGCATCTTGAAGTTTCTTGCTGTCCGCCCGATTAGGGCTGACCATCGGCCCAAATTTCATAGCCAGCGCCATTTCCAGGGAGGGAATCTTGTAGGATTCGCCTTCGGCTACAATAGTTCGGGTGTGTTTCAAAGCCTCTTTGAACAGCGGCTGCGTGGCTTTCATCACGTCGATCAGCACCTTGCCGCTTTCGGGGTCGCGGAGGCGGACCACGACCTCCTGGTCATCGGCTTTAAGGTGGGGATAAGCCGCAAGCAAGGCGCGTGTCGCCTTTTGGTGTTGGCGATAGCCCACCACCACATCGACATCCTGCGTGGCACGGGTTTCATCGAGGTAGCCGCCGATGCCATGGGCGCCGGCCAGCATGAAACGCACGTTGGCTTTGTTGAGGACACGAATAATGTGCAGCGGGGGAATGAAGTTCATTACATAGTAACCCGCGATGGCCGTGGAGGTGGCCAAGCTTTGGGAGTGGACGTTGCGCGTTTTAGTGACAGTTGCCATGACTACTATTATACCTTGGTTTCAAGGCGAAGCCAAGGCTTATTTTAGGCGCAACATTAGCAACTTCAATATGTTATGGATCGAGATTAGGCCAGAGTGAGCGGCAAACCGCAAGCGGCTCACGCCTCCTCCAGATAAGTATACCCTTCCAGCCCCGTCTCGTAGAACTTCAAAAACAGCCGCGATTCATTGAGCGAAATGCGGTTGGCCCGCACTGCCTTTTCGACATCCTTGCGCATGGCGGATAACAACTCATCCGCGGAGTATTGCACATAGGCCAAAACCTCGCGGACGGTGTCGCCCTTGATGACGGCGTCGAGGTTGATTTCGCCGTCGTCGTCGAGGCTGACGTGGACGGCGTTGGTGTCGCCAAAGAGGTTGTGCAGGTCGCCGAGAATTTCCTGGTAGGCGCCGAGAAGGAAGGCGCCGAGGTAATATGGGCCTCCGTCTAGGGCGTGCAGCTCCAGCGTGTTGCGGACATCGCGCAGGTCGATGAATTGATCGACCTTGCCGTCCGAGTCGCAGGTGATGTCGCCCAACACGGCGCGGCGAGTCGGCGCCTCGCACAGGCGATGGATCGGCATGATCGGAAACAATTGATTGATCGCCCAGCTATCGGGCATCGACTGGAAGATGGAAAAGTTGCAGAAATAGGTGTCCGAGAGCAGCGTTTCGAGTCCTTGCAGCTCTTCGGGGACGTAGTCCAGTTCGCGGATGATGCGCTGCACCTTGCCGCACACGGCCCAGAACAGGCGCTCGGTCAGCGCTCGCAATTTGATATCCACGGAGCCGAGGTTGAACATGGTCAGGACTTCGTCCATCGTCTGCACGGCGTCGTGGTAGGCTTCGAGGTAATTCTTCTTGCTCATGTCGCGAAAGACAGATTGCAAGTCGAGGATTTGCTGCGGGGCGTCTTCGCTGATATCCGGCGGCGCCTGGTAGCGGTCGAAATTGGAGACGCCCAGCACGTCGAAGATAAGGAGGCTGTGATAGGCGACGACGGCCCGGCCCGACTCGCTGATGATCGTCGGGTGTGGCACGTCGGCATCATCGCAGACGCTCTTGATGCGGAAAACCACATCGTTGGCGTATTCTTGCAAGGTGTAATTGACCGATGACTCGAAATCGGTTTGCGAGCCGTCGTAGTCGATGCCGAGACCGCCGCCGACATCGAGATACTTGACGCCGGCGCCGACGCGGTGCAGTTCGACATAGACGCGAGCGGCTTCGGTGAGCGCTTGCTTGATGTTGCGGATATTCGTGATCTGGCTGCCCATGTGGAAGTGGACCAGTTGCAAGCAGTCGGCCAGGTCTCGCTCTTTCAAATACTCGAAGGCTTCCAGTGTTTCAGTGAGCGTTAGACCGAACTTGGAGCGGAAGCCGGCGCTGTATTTCCAACGGCCTGCGCCGCGTGCTGCCAGCTTGACGCGCACGCCCAAAACGGGCCGGACTTGCATGTCCTCGGCGTATTTGACGAGCGTTTCAAGTTCGGTGAACTTTTCGATGACAGGGATGACATTCTTGCCGATCTTACGGGCCAGGACTGTCATCTTGATGAATTCGTCATCCTTGAAGCCGTTGCAGATGATGGGCGTTTCCAGGCCGTTAGTCAACGCCAGCACCGCCAGCAGTTCGGGTTTGGAACCGGCTTCGAGGCCGAAGTTGAACGGCTTGCCAAAGTCGAGAATCTCTTCGACGACGTGGCGCTGCTGGTTGACCTTGATCGGATAGACGCAGCAGTAGTTGCCGCGATATTCCGATTCCTTGATGGAGGTTTGAAAGGCCTCGGCGATCTCGCCGACGCGGTGGCGCAAAATATCTGTGAAGCGCAGCAGGATCGGCAGCTGAATGCCGCGCGCCTGGAGATTGTCGATAAGCTCCTTGAGGTCAATGGACTTCTCAGGGTCCTTAGTTGGATGGACGGTGACGTGCCCGGCCGCGTTGATTGAAAAGTAACCTTTGCCCCACGTGCGCACGCCATACGTTTCCAGGGCATCGGCAACTTTCCACTTCTCCATCAATTCCATCAGGGGCGCGCCTCGCAAAGTTGAAAGGGACAACGCGGTGATCCTCGCTCAGTCATGGCAACCATTAGATTGTAGTCGCGGTGAATTCGCTTTATCATCACTATCGTCCCCTTGCTTTGGCGTCAAGCGCATTCATGTACGTAGTCCGGCGTTCGGGGTCCGGCGTTGACTGTCTTTGACGCCTGAGTCCGGCAATGGAGGGATTGAAGATGTCGCTCAACCTGGCGGACCAAGCGAATCAGCGCATGGTGGATCGCATGATCGCCGAGGGTGCGCTGTGGTCGCGCGGTCTGATTGACGCGTTTCGGCAGACACCACGGCATCGGTTTTTGCATCATGTATATGCGCTGCAAAAGCGCGGCGAGGGCTGGCGTGAGATCGATACGCGCGAACCCGCCGCACAGGAAATCGATCTTCTTTACTCGGACAGGGCGCTGATTACGCGTTTGGCGGCGGGCGACGACGGGCGCCAGGTTGCAGTGAGTTCGTCGAGCCAGCCGTCGTTGATGGCGGAGATGCTGGAGGATCTACGGCTGGAAGCGGGGCAATGCGTGCTGGAGATCGGCGCGGGCACGGGGTACAACGCGGCGCTCATGGCTCATGTCGTCGGTGCGAATCTGGTGCATAGCGTGGATGTGGATCGGGTGGTGCTGGCGGAAGCGGCGGAGCATTTCTTGGGCTTCGCGGGCCGTGGCGTGTTCTTGCATCATGGCGATGGCAGGCAGGGATGGCTGGAGGCGGCGCCTTTTGACCGGCTAATGGTGACGGCGGCGACGCCCGATTTCGAACCGGCGTGGTTGGAGCAAGTGACGGACGGCGGCGTGTTGGTGGCACCGGTGGTGTTCGCGCCGGGAATGGCGTTTGTGGCACGGGGCGAGGTGCGGCATGGTGTTTTTTGCGGCGGACTGACGCGTGGCGCATATTTCATGCCGCTCAGGACCGAAGAGGAAGCGCCACATGAAACGGCTGATGTGCCAGCCGCACGCGTGTCGCTCAAAACTCGGCCGGCGCCTTGGGCGGGGTGGTTTGAACGGCATCGGCCGCGTTTGGGGTGGGGCAGTTTTTTGCAAGCCATTGTCTTTTACGGCTGGCTGCGCGGGCTAGATTTGTTACACAGCGGCGGCAACTCGGCGTATGCCAGCTATGGCGTGTGCCTGGGTGACGATCAATGTTGGTTCAGTTCCGAAGATTGGCAGGTCAGCGGGGCGGCGGGACAGGAATTGGGGGAGGCGCTGTGGCGGGCATGGCTGGCGGCGGGGGGGCCGTGGCCCACGGAGTTTTGTTTGACGGCCGCTGCTGGAGCGTTGGAAGCAAGCGGGTCGGAATCGTTTGTGCGACAGGGGCCGCGTTGCCGGCAGGTGTGGACATTGAAGGAGTTACGGCCGCGGCCCGGCTGGCGCTGATAGGGCGAGCGCGAAACCGCAAGCGGTACTTGAATCGCCGCTTCCGGCAGGGTATAACCGAAGGACAGTAAACCCCGCTGTACATCTGGGAGTCGCCGACGATGCCAAGCCCTTTCCCTGGTATGGACCCGTATCTCGAAACCGAGAAGATCTGGCCGGTGTTCCAGCATCATCTCGTGGCTTGTCTGTATCAAACACTACTACCCGGCTTGGTCGATCGCTATCGGGCCCGCGTGAGCCAGCGGAAATACACCGCGGAACAGGCCCTGTTCACCTCGATCATCCGTGAAGATCACGAAGAGGAGTTCATTGAAATCCGCCAGCGCAGCGACAGCCGGCTGATCACGCTGGTGGACATTGTTAGCCCCACCAACAAGACGACATTGTCTGGTCGGCAGGCGTATCTGGACAAACGTAGGGAGGCCAAGACCACCAACGCCAACCTGGTGGAGATTGACCTGGTCATGCAGGGGCAGGCGATGCTGGACTACTCCCGCGATGGCTTGCCGGATTGGGACCATGCGGTGACGGTTACTCGGGCGACGCAGCCGGAGCGGTATGAGATTTACACGGCAACGTTGCGGAAGAAGCTGCCGAAGTTTCGCTTGCCGCTGGCCGGGGACGACCGCGATACCGTGGTCGATTTGCAATCGACGTTTAACCGCTGTTTCGATCAGGGGAATTTCGCCGCCCAGATCGATTATCTGCGCGATCCGCAGACGAAGATCACCGATGAGGATCGGCGCTGGATCAATGACATGTTGCGGCAGCAGAAGGTGCGGAAGTAGTGGACGGTGGTTGGTGGACAGTGGACGGTGGCAAATCCGATGGCCGATCCCCACATTCCCGGACCTGCATTGCTAGTGGTTGCCGTTTTCAGCAAGCATCTTGAGGCATTCGATTGGACACGAGAGCGGCTACAGCGCGACTATGGACCAATCGGCGCCGTAAGCCCCATCTACCCATTTCATCATACAAAGTATTACGATTCAACAATGGGACCAGGCCAGCACAAGCAGCTGCTGGCCTTTGAGCAGCTGGTGGCGCCTGAGCAGCTGACGGCCATCAAACTCCACACGAACCAGCTGGAACGAGAATTGGCGGACAGCGGTCAATATGCCGAGGCGCGGCCAGTTAACCTCGATCCAGGCCTGTTAACCTTGGGCAAATTCGAGCTGGCCACCACCAAGGATCAGTGCCATCGTATTTACCTGAGGGACGGCATCTTCGCGGAGGTGACGCTGCGGTTTCAAGACGGCCAATATGAGCCGTGGCCTTGGACTTATGCCGATTATCGGGAAGATGTCGTCAGAAGGGCTTTGAAGGAGTTTCGGGATTATTACAAGCAGCGACTTGCAGCGGCAGGGGGGTAAAGCTCACCGCGATTTCCCAGACTTCGTGCTGGGAGCGCCAGGCAGGTCCGCCAGCCCCAAGGGACATTCGGCGGCAACTGGACCCTTGCCGAGCGGCTTTCGGTCTGGTAGCATCGCTCCCACAGTGATCAATGAGAATAAAGATGGCGTCGGCCCGGTGTCCTGAGGTGCAGATCGAGGGGTAACCAACCGAAACCGACGCCACCCGCGAACAGAACAGTCGCTTTCTGTTCAGTTAATGGTATGGCCGTGTCCATGAGAAAGAAAAGCTGACAGGGCGAAATCCTGGCAAAATAAGGCGGGTTGGTTGGGGAAGTTTGCCGTTAAGGTAAGATATGCAATGGTTTCCGATTGCGTGGAGGCGGTCGTGGCCAAGTCGGCAAAGGCAAAAGACGGCTGGCTTTTCAAGGAAGAACCGAGCCATTACAGCTATGCTGACCTTGAAAAGGACGGCCAAACACTGTGGGATGGAGTGGACAATAGTTTAGCTAGAATTCATCTGAGGGCTGTGAAGACGGGTGACCGCGTACTATACTATGAGACGGGTGATGAGAAAGCGGTTGTAGGGGAAATGGTGGTGACCGAGGGACCGATGGCTGACCCGGGCTCGGACGACCCCAAGGCGGTGGTCGTGAAGGTCAAAGCGGTGAAGCGGTGGCCCAAGGCTGTGACGCTGGCCCAGATCAAGCAGGAGCCGGCCTTCGCGGACTGGGCGCTGGTAAAGAACTCGAGATTGTCGGTGATGCCGGTGAGTGCGGAGTTGTGGAAGCGGCTAGAAGCAATGGCAATCGATGGTTGATTTGATGTTGTGGGACGGCCTTCCCAGGCCGTCCAAGCGTTCGGACGGCCTAGGAAGGCCGTCCCACAATTGGTGGAGCCGCTGTTTGGTATGATCAGTTGGGCGCTATGGATGGCCGGTTATTCCGTTTTTAGAGGATATGTCATCCATGTCACGCCAGAGCGCCGAACCCGGCGTCAATGGTAGGTCCATCATGACCCGCCGTAGCGATCGATTCCTTGCGGGTCTGGAAGATGCTCCCCGGGTGACCTTTGTGTCCCACGTGCAGCCCGACCCCGACGGTCTAGGCAGTATGATGGGACTGGCCCACCTGGTCGAGTCCTGCCTGGGCGTGCCGACGCGGATGACCCGCGACGGTCACATCAGCCGGGCGGAGAACCGGGCCATGGTCGATCTGCTGGATCTGGACCTGGTGCCCGTCGACGAGATTGAATGGAAACCAGGCGAGCAAGCGGTCATGGTGGACAGCCAGCCCAACACCGGCCGCCACACTTTCGGCAATGACGTGCCAATCTACGCCGTCATCGATCACCATCAAACGCCGGGCGACCTGGAAGGCGTCGAGTTCCTGGACATCCGCCGCGGTCTGGGGGCGACCTGCTCGATGGTGACCGGCTATCTCATGGAGCAAGAACTCCAAGTGCCGCCGCGGATCGCCACGGGGCTGCTTTACGGCATCGAAACCGAACTAAACGGCTACCCGCGCGAGGCCAGTCCGCTGGACGACAGCGCGGTTCAGTTTCTTTATCCCCTGGCTGACAAAGAACTTCTCGCCAAAATCCGCCACGCTCAATTACCACAGACTTATTTCGAGTGCATCCTCCAAGCGCTGCAAAGCTCATTCACCTATGATCGGCTGCTCATCAGCTGGGTCAACGAGCTGCCACAGCCGGAGATGGCGGCTCAGGTGGTGGACTTCATGATTCGCCTGGAGGATGTCGACTGGGCAGTGTGCGGCGGAGTCTTTGAGGATCAATTGATATTGTCGGTCCGCACCGGGCTGCCGCGCGGACGGGCGGGGGAGATTCTTCGGCAAGTGGTCGGCAAGATGGGCCGCGCCGGTGGGCATGACCGGCGAGCGGGTGGGTTCATTCGGCTGCCTAGCACTTCGACCACTGCGATTGAGCAAGTTCAGAGCGAACTGCGGCGGCGGCTGCTCAAGGTGCTGCACATCGACGAGTGCCGGGGGCAGCGGTTGGTTTCGCGGAAGGAGATGTTGCAGAATATTAGTGGGTAGGCCAGCCAGTATGATCCCTGATGATCGCCTAACTGAGGTTTTTGATCGCGGCCTCCGCGAGGGATTGGAACATCTCACGCCTGCCGAGCAACAGTTGTATTTGATCCAGTACTTTATCCTTGACCAAGAAATGAACGGGCTGTCAGGTTATTTCTTTAATCAGTTGCCCGACTTGGCTCAGATCCAAGCGACGATTGATGCAATGCGCCGATACGGCTTGATAAACCTTGCAACGCTGCTGGACGAGGCTTTACAATTATTTCGTGATTATGCCGACCCCAATCCTTCGTCAACCTGGGAAGCAGAATTACGCCGTTACGATCCCTCCAATAGATTGAATGCGATTTGGAAATCGATTGGGGAATTGGACAATTACGGCCTTGCCGAGTCGTCCATAGCCTAGCATCGCCGAGAAAGCACTTCAATGCCACTGCTCGACCACTTTCACCCGCCGCTCCGTTCAGTTCGCCATTGGGAATCGTTCCACGCCCGGTGGGCCGGCGCTTTGGCGGACTTGCTAAATTTGCAACTCCTTCCCAAGGATTATGTGGCAGAGGTCCACGTCAACATGGGTGGGCGTTTCGAGGTTGACATTGGCACTTTTGAAACGCAACAACAGGCGGATGCGGTTGACGGCGGGGCCGGCGGAGGTGTCGCAGTCGCCCCGGCAGAAGTTTGGGCACCGCCCGCGCCCACGCTGGCAATGCCGGCCGTTTTTCCTCCTACCATTGAACTGTTAGTTGTTAACCAAGAAGGCGGACCCAACATCGTGGCGGCCGTGGAGTTAGTCAGCCCTGGAAACAAGGACCGCCCGGAAACGCGCCGCGCCTTTGCCGCCAAATGTGTCAGTTACTTGCAAGAGGGCATTGGACTCATCGTTGTCGACGTCGTGACGGAGCGCCGCGCCAATCTTCACAATGAGTTAGTACGGCTAATGCAAACAGGGAACGAGTTTTTAATGCCGACCGAGAGCGACCTCTACGCAGTAGCCTATCGTCCCGTTCGCCGCGAGAATGTTGAGAAAATCGACATTTGGCCGACGGCGCTGGCCCTGGGAAAGCCGCTGCCAGTATTGCCCCTGTCCCTCGCCGGAAAGTTGTGCCTGCCGTTGGATCTGGAAGCTGCCTACATGGATACTTGCCGCGTGAGCCGCATTCGCGTTAGCGCTTGAGTTCAGCTTAGGCTCCCGCGGCGGCACTGGAAATGCCAGCCGATTTCCCGGAATTCCTTGAAATCCAGGTCTTTCACCTTTACGGCGGCCGCCGCCTCGTTTCGGCCATCAAGATCGTCAGCCCCAGCAACAAAGATCGCCCCGAAAGCCGGCGTGCGTTTGCCATCAAATGCGCCAGCTACCTTCAGCAAGGGGTGGGTTTGGTGATTGTTGACCTCGTGACCAATCGCCGGGCCAATTTGCACAATGAGTTGATTGACCTGCTCGAAACGGGTTCCGATTTCAAGCTTCCCACCAAGGCGCCGCTCTATGTCGTCGCCTACCGGCCCGTCCGAACCGAAGACATTGAGCGCATCGACATTTGGCCAACACGTGTGAAAACTGGCGAAAATCTGCCGTTGGTTCCCCTGGCATTGGGCACCGGCATTTGCGTGCCGCTCAATCTTGAGGCGGCCTATGCAGACATGTGCCGACGGCTGCGGCTTTAGCGAAATGCACGCGATTTACTTCGGCCGGGTCAACTCCAGTTTGTAACTCTTCTGATCCCCAGTCACTTCGATACGCAGCGGCGTCTTGATGACTGAGCCGAAGTTCTCAGGAATAGGCCTGTTTTTCAGCTCTTCATAATACTCAGCAAACTTTTCCTGCGCATCCCTGCCGCGCAGCTCTGGCGGCAAGTAGTCCGTCACCAGGACGACATGTTTGCCGATGACCGCCCCCCACAGGTCGTCCTTGTAGCACTTCAGCGTGAAATGGCCCTTGTCGTCGGTGACAGCAGTCGAGTTATACTCGGCCCCGAAATTATCCAGCTGGGGCATAAACTGGACGAATGCGTGCGGCAGCGGCTCGTCGTCCAGCAGCACCACGCCTTCCACCTCGGTGAGCGCTGGCAAATTCTTGCCGCACCCCGTCGCGGTCAGGCCGATCAACAGCCCAAGCCACAGCGATGCCTGCATGTTCCGCATCATGATGCTCCCAGAAGGCCCAAAACTCACGGAGGTGGAACTTCGTCGCTACCCGCGCGGGTCGAGAGCGCTTGAAGCAAAGGCAAATCGGAATTGCTGGTCAACGTCACGAAACGCACGGAGCCGTCACACATGGCGAAGTTAGCCCCGCCCGGATGGCCGCTGCCGAAGGCGCAAATGCGGTCATCCACCATCGGGCCGCTGTTGGGCGATCCGGGGGGAAGCTGAAAGTTCACCGGCACGGGGGTGCTGAAGAGATAATCCTGCGGCGCCGAGTAGTTGGACCAGGCCCAGCCGCCCAGGCCGGTAAGTTGGGTGTGAACCGGATCAAAATGGTCGCGTTCCCCAAACAGGAAGGTGTTGGTGGTGCCGTCCACAATGTCGGTGATGGTCACTTTGCTGTTGATGTAAAAGATGCCGTCGGTGGTCATGTTATTCACGGGCCAGGAGCGCGTGCCGCCGTTGCCGCCGTAGCTGGTCATGCCGAAATAATAGATCTGGCCGCCGGTGACGTAAGTCTGCATGGGCTCCATGGAGGTATCCGAGGGGCATAACAAAATGGCGATCCTCTGGGCTCCCGTGGCGTGGGGACTGGAGGTGTTGGCATACTCGCGCTGCGTCAGATCCAGGTGTTTCTTGATGTTCTCTTGCTCGAAGTAGGGCAGCAAAGCCTCCGGCAGCGAGATATACCTGGCGGGCTGTGGGGGGTCCACAATCTTACGCGAAACATACAAGGGATTAGTGGGGAACACCGCGCCGGAAGCCGAGGAAATCGGCAAATTGATGCCGGAAGGAAAGCGCCTGAAGTCATCGTGATAGACATTGCAAGCCACTGCCAACTGGTGAAGGTTGCTCGAGCACTGCATGCGCGCCGCGGCGATGCGCACTTGTTGAGCGGCGGGCAAAAGCAAGCCGATCAAGATGGCGATGATGAAAATGACCACCAGAATCTCAATTAGAGTAAACGCTCTGCGATTCATGGAAGATCCTCCTTGGTTGGGGGTGTTAGGCTAGTGGAGAATCGTGGGGGGACGGCGAAAGAATTGTCAAGAATTCGGGAAGAGCTTGGACGATGTGCAAATGGGGCAGCGTGGACAGGCAAGTGCTCTACAGCAAGCCACCGCTCTGCAGCACATCTGACACCGTCTTGACCAGAGTTGCCGCGGTGTACGGTTTGTGGAGGAAAGCTTCAAAAGTGGCCCCGGCCTTGTCGGCGGCGTCAGCATTGGTGGCCAGGCCGCTGCCAGCGATGATGCGGGCGCGAGGATCCATGGCCCGCACTGCCTTGGCCAGGGCGACGCCGTCGAGTTTGGGCATCATGATGTCGGTAAGGACCAGCTGGATTTCTTCGCGATGCTGGGCGTACATGGAAATGCCTTCGGAGCCGTCCTGTGCGGTCATCACGCGGAAGCCGTTGGCTTCCAGGTTTTGCTTGGTGATGTTGCGGATAGTGGCCTCATCGTCGACGACCAGGATCAGTTCGCCACGTCCGGCGGTGGCCGGGGCCGCTTTTTCCTCCTTGGCCTGCACCGCGGAGCTCTGCACCGCAGGCAACAGGACCTGAAACTGCGTGCCCTTGCCCACAATGCTAGAGACGGTGATGGCGCCGCCATGGCCTTTGACGATGCCCATGACTGTGGAAAGACCCAGGCCGGTGCCCTTGCCATATTCCTTGGTGGTGAAGAAGGGGTCGAAAATCTTGTCCAAGATCTCAGGCGGGATGCCCGTGCCCGTGTCGGTGACAGTCAGCTTGACATGGGGACCGGGTTTGACATCGGGATGCCCCACGCAGTCGGACTCTTCCAACAGTGTGTTGGCGGCGGCAACGATCAAGGCGCCGCCCTGGGGCATGGCGTCGCGGGCATTGACGCACAGGTTGAGCACCAGCTGGTGGAGCTGCGTCGGGTCGCCCTGGAGCGCCCATAAATTCTTGGGGATGGTGGTCTGAATCTCGATGGTTTTGGGGAGTGTGCGTCGCAGCATCCGGTCGATTTCACCGACGATGTGCCGCAGTTGCACTTGAATGCGGTCCCCGTCGACGCCGCGGGCGAACGACAGGATTTGCTTGACCATGTCGGCGCCGCGTTGAGCGCTGATCTCCAGCTCGTTCAACAGCGTCTTGCGCTGCTCGGCCGGCAGGTCCATCTTGAGCAGGTCGACCGACATCATGATGGGCGTCAAGACATTGTTGATATCGTGGGCGACGCCGCCGGCGAGAGTGCCGATGCTGTCCATGCGCTGCGAGCGCAGGAACTGGCCTTCGAGTTTTTTCTTTTCGGTGATGTCGGTGTTGACGATCAGGCGGCACTTGGGCCTGCCGCTGTCGTCGCGGACGAGAGTCCAGCGGCTTTCGACCAGGATTTCCTTGCCGTCGCGAGTAACTTGCTGAAGCTCGCCCACCCATTCGCCGGTTGCAAGCGATTTCTGGGTGGCTTCCTGGTAGGGACGGGAGGGCGATTTGAACAAGAACTTGCCGGCCTCTTGTCCCAGGGCCTCGCCGACCGACCAACCGTAAAGGCGCTCTGCGCTTTGATTCCAGAACAGGATGTTGTCTTCGAGGTCTTGCACGCTGATGGCGTCGCGGGACTTGTCGAGCAAAGCGGCCTGTTCCTCGATTTTTCGCTTGGCGCGTTGATACTGTTCAATGCGCTGCTCCAGCGCTTCGTTGAGACGTTTCAACTCGGCGAAGCCCTCGGCATTTTCCAGGGCGGCGCCGGCCAGGGTGGCAACGAAATCGGCCAGGCGTTTCTCGTCCTCGCCGAACAAGCCGGCAATCTGGCGGTGGGTCACATACAGGCAGGCAGCGGCACGGCCGCGCACGGAGATGGGCACGCACAACGCGGAACGCACGCCGGACAGCAGCACGCTCTCGCTGGGATTGTCGGGGGCGCCGTCGAGGAAGGCGACGGCTCGGCCTGCGGCCAGGGCCTGAGCGACCATCGCCGTGCTGTGAGCCGGATCGATCTCGCCGGAAGCGGCGGTCACATCGGAGCCTTCCAGGGTCGGCTCCACTTTCAACACCACGCAGCGGTCGCCGCGCAAAAGTCGGACGGCGCCTTCCTTGACGGCGGCGAAAATCGCGTCCCTGGACAGTGCCGCGGCGATGCGCCGGCCGGCATCCAGGATAGTGTCAAACCTGTCAACCAGGGACAGCGTGACTGGCTTGGCCTCGACGGCGGCATCGGTCTCTTTGCCCTCCAGGCTGGCCATGAGGCTGAGCAACGCTTCGTTTGCCTTGGTGGTGTCATCGCTGGCCTCGGGCCAGCCAAGTTCCGCGCCCACACGACCGCGCGCGAGCAAGGTTTGGAGCTGCTCGTACAGGGCTCCCTGGCGTTCGGCCACGGTCAGGCTTTCGTCGAACAGTCGGCGGGCCCGGCGGTTGCGTCCGCGGCTGGCGGCGACCAATGCGTTTTCGCGGAGCGCATGCGGCAGCTCATTCTGAAACTTGCGCGCCAGAGGCAACGCTCGCCGCGCCGCCGCTGCCGCGCTCCGCCACAGCCGCCGGCGGCGGCCAGGCGTGAGGTCGGTCGCTGTTTCCGCGGCCTGGCGCCGGGCGGTGGCCAGCCACGGCCAGAGCGGCGCCACCCAGGCATTCTTCATGCCCCGCTGGCGCGCCAACCGCAGGCCATGCTCCAGGAAATTGGCGGCGTCCTGGGGCTGGCCCGCGAAACAAAGGCGAACGCCCTGGGCCACCAGCACCTGGATGTTGCGCTGTACGTCCAGCTGGGGCCGGGCCAATTCGGCCTGGATCACTTCTTGCGGCACTTTGCCCAGCGAGGACCAGGCCCACACATCCAGGCTGATGCCGGTGGCCTGGGCGTCGCCCAGTTCCACGCCAGACTGGTACATCCGCTGCGCTTCGGCGATGGCTTCCTTGAGGTCACCCAGCCGGTACAGGCTGGCCGCGATCTGGTAGCGGGCGATGTTCACTTCCCAGTAGTCGCCTGTGCGCTCCAACAGGCGAACAGCCTCGCGGCACTTGTCGATGGCCTCGCGGAACCGGGAACTGGCGTACAACACAATGCCGTAGAAATGCAGCGATTGACCCTGTCCCCATACGTCGCCGAAGGATTTCCGAATGTCCAGGGATTTCTCGGCGTAAGCGATGCCGCGCCGGAAGTAAGGAATCAGGCTCATCACCGGGGCATGCTCTGAATAAGCCTGGGCCAACTCCAGGGTTGGGGGATAGCGCTCCGCCAGGTTTAGCTCATGCATATGAGCCCAAAACGTGGGGATGGTGCCGCGATGGAACCAATAGAAGTACGCCAAACGGCTAAACAAGCGCAAGGCGATAAGCTCTTTATCGGCGCCTTCCAGCTTGCGACGTGCGAGGAAGAGTTTGGGAATGAGCGTGTGCAGCACTTGGACAAAAACTTCCCACAGCGCGAGAAAGAAGAAAGCTATGGAGTGTCGTGGAATCCGGCGGCCCAACAGTCGCAGCGCTCCTTCGATGTGCTCGCCAGCGGTGGTCACGTCGCCGCGTTTGAAGGCCAGTTCGCCGAGTTTGCCCTCGACGCGGGCCCGGTCCACGTCGGTCTGGCCGAGCGGCCTGGCGACCTCGAACTCGCGCGCCGCCTGGTCGTAACGGCCACGCAACATCAGTACGTCGCCAAGGCCCTCGGCAACCTTGTACTGCGTGGCTTGGTCCGCTACTTCCATGCCGCGCCGGGCGATGTAATATTGCTGCTCGGCAACCTGCAGGGAGTGCTGAGCGCGAGCCTGGGCGGCGGCGGCCAGGGCATGGGGCAGCGCGTGCTGGCTCTCGCCGGCGGCATCGAAATGGTAGGCCAACTCAAAAACTCGTTTGGCGTCCTTTTGTTCGAGATTCATGGCCGCGCGGCGGTGCAGTTCCTTGCGCCTGGATTCCCCCAGGCGGTCGAGCAGGGTCTGCCGGAGCTTGTCGTGGGTAAAAGAGCAAACCGTGTCCTGGGCGCCGGCCCAGACCAAATGCCGCCGCCGCGCTTCGTCCAGCGCGGCGATGGCTTCGGAGGGCGTTTGGCCCGCCAAGGTCGCGGCGAAACCGAGATCAAACTCCTTGCCTAGCACCGCGGCGGCGGACAAGAATGCGATCACGTCGGGGGGCAACAGCTCCATGCGGCGAATGAGAAACGCCGCCGCATGACGGGAAGATTGCACGTCGGCCAGGGCGTTGAGTTCGACCTTCCATCCCGTGGGGCCAGCCATCAGGGCGCCCGATTCCACCAGTCCCTGGAGGACAGCCCGTGTCATGAAGGGGCTGCCTTCGGACAGCCTTTCGACGACTTCAATGGCTTCCACCGGCAAGGGACCGGCCATCGACTCCGCCAGGCGACGGATATCGCGGGGTCCAAAGGGGTGCAACTCCAGGCGCAGCGAAGGGCGCAAGCCGCGGAGCAGGTGGCCTTCCGCAACCTCTTCGGAGCGAAAACCCACCACGAGCAGCACGTGCCGACCGAATCCCTTTTCGGCAATTTGGCGGCGCTGCCAATAACCCAGGAGCTTCAGGGTCAACTCGTCCGCCCACTGGCAATCATCCAGGACCACCAAGGCCGGGCACTCGGCAAGTCCAAGGGAGTCGAGCAAAGCCGCCAGGGCTTGCAGCGTGCGGACCTCGCCGAACGTTTCCGGCCCGAGTTCTTCCGCGGGTTGCTCGCCCAAGATCTCCGTCAATTCCGGCAAAGCGGCGCACACGGCGACACGCTGGTCTCCCAACCGCTCACGCAGGGAAGTAGCCAAACGCGGGTCTTGCCTGGCGGCGGTCAACAGGTCGGCAGCCACGCCTACCAGCACCTGGAACGGCCGTTGGGCGCCATGCTCCAATCCTTGGCCGCGGAGGACGGTCACACCTTGACGGGCGCTCCGCTGGGCAAGTTCTCCCAGGAGCCGCGTTTTGCCGCCGCCTGATTCGGCGCCCAGCATCACCAGACCGCCTTCGCCCTGGCGGACGCGTTGGAGTTGGAGATCGAGCGCGGCCAGTTCCTCGGCTCGGCCGACGAAGGCCGGCTCGGTCAAGGTCCGCCGCCGGTCGCGCAACCCAACCACGAGCGCCGGCTCGCTGACGCCCTGATCGAGCGCAGCGGCAATCACGCCAAGGTCGGCAAGAACCGCTTCGGCGCATTGATAGCGATCGCGGGCATCCTTGCGCAGCAGGCGCTGGATGACTTCGTCCAGGGCGCGTGGCACGGCTAGCCCCAGGGTGCGCAACTCCGGGGCGGTTGCGGTTAGATGCTGCCGCAGAACTTCGCCGACGGTGTCTCCCTGAAACGGCACGTGACCCGCCAGGCACTCAAACAACACGATGCCGGCGGAGTAGAGGTCGGAACGCTCGTCTTTGTCCTGATCGAGAAGGCCGGCTTGCTCCGGCGACATGTACCGGGCCGTGCCGACGGCCTGATCGCGCAAGCTGGGATCGAGCCGTGCGCTGCGCGCCAGGCCAAAATCGATGATGGTGGCCCGCCGCAGCGGCGTCTCCTCATCTACGATCAAATTGGCGGGCTTGATGTCACGGTGCAAAACGCCGTGATCGTGGACCGCCTGGAGGGCGCGAAAGAGATGGCGGCCGACGGTGAGAGTGTCGTGGACGGAAAGCGGACCGCGCCGGAGCCGGCTTTCCAGCGTCACCCCCTCGACCAAAGGTTCGACAAGAAAGAGCAAACCCTGTTCGCGTCCGAAGTGCATTAGCGGGGCGAATTCCAGGCCGCGAATTTGCCGCAGCACGCTGGCCTCGTGCTCCAGACGCATTTGGGCGCCGACGGAAAGCGAATTGTCGGCGGCCGTCTTGATGATGACGTTGCGGTTGTCAACCACATCGACGCCCTGCAGGGTCTCGATGCCGTTGCCCTGTTTCAGCACGCGCAGCACTTGATAGCGGCCGCCGAACACTTTGCCATCCGCGGCGGGAACCAAGGGCGCCAAGACGACAGAGTCGTTTTGTTGGGTGAGGGGTTCCGACATTGTTTCCTCGGCTCTTAGAAGCTGCAACTTCGTGTTCGAGCCTCGTGCGGGAATAGCGGCCGCTGCCTGGGATGCAGAGAACGCCAACTTAAATGTAGGTCACGCCAGGCCGCTGCAACTCGACATCTTCACCATTCCATGGTTATCGTGAGGGCCAGTCTGCGCTGAACATGAACGCATGTATATTTACGGTGAATATTGTGGAGAACACCAATCAGGGGTCGTACTCTGTTCCAGCTGCATAGCTGGCAGGAGCGGCTGGTGGACGCCTGGTGGGCTGGCGCGAGGGCCGGGAAAGAGGCAGGCGCTGCCGCATACATTCGCTGAGCGGAACACCTTGCCAATTCGGTGTCGGGTTTTTCGTGTTTTTCAGAGTCCTCGCTTCAAACGACACATTCGGCAGGTTAGAAAGGACACATCCAAAGGGTCCAATTCG
>DASRAT010000863.1:0-3781 GCA_035638015.1 Gemmataceae bacterium
TCGAAGTCGGCAAGAAGGAGGGCTTGCGTTACGTCTACGCCGGCAATCTGCCGGGCGGCGTCGGCGACACCGAAAACACGCGTTGCCCCGGCTGCGGCAAAGTAGTGATTGAACGCTACGGCTACCTCGTCCGGTCTTACCGCCTCACGCCCGACGGCCGCTGCCAGTCGTGCAACACCGCCTTGCCCGGCGTATGGCCGCGCTCCAGCGCCGAAGTCAAAACCGGCAACGATCAAACTGCCTATCTGAGCCGGCTGCCCCGCAGAGTGGAGGGCGGTAAAGAGCAATCGCTGCCGCCGACTGTCGTTCATGACCGCCGCCAAGGCCTTCCGATTGTCCATGAATCCCCAACTCATGAAGGAGCGACGACGATGGCTGCCCCAACCAGCGTCAAGAGTCAACCCTCCGCCTCCCAAGCTGAATTCAAAAAACCGACGCTTGACGCCAAGCAACAGCGTCAATTGCTCACGGCGGTTTCCGGCCTGCTGTGCAATCTCGTCGTCGGAGAACCTGCGAACTTCCCCGCGGATTTGACGGAAATCGGCAACAAACAAGTGTGGGGCGCCTTCGTTAGCCTCAAACGCGGCAAGCACCTGCGAGCCTGCAGCGGCATGATGGGCCAGGTGGTCCCCCTGAGCCAGGCCGTGGCCCACGCGGCCGAACGTAGTGTGTGGGAAGACGAACGATTCCCACCCGTGTCGCCCAGCGAATTGCCGCACTTGCAAATGGAAGTTTGGTTGCTGTTCAATCCCCAGCCAGTGCAGGCCCGCGGTGAGGATCGGGCCGCGGCCATCAAACTCGGCAAGCATGGCATTCAGGTCGCCCGCGGCATGGCCCGGGCATTGTTTCTTCCCAGCGTGGCGCCGGAAAACAACTGGGATGCCCACACTTTCCTCGACCGCGTGTGCATGAAAGCCGGCTTACCTGCCACCGCCTGGAAAGAAGACGACACGGCTCTGTTTACCTTCGACGGCGAGGCATTTCACAGTCCGCTTAACGAGTTGAGCGACTCTGAGCTTGCTCCGCCCAGGGGGCTGTGCAGCGTCGAAGATTTGCCGGGTTTGATTGATCTGTGCCGGGCCAATCTCCTCGATTTGCTGCGTGGCGCTTCGCCCCGTTATTTCATAGGCGCGCCGGACGGAATGGTGACTGGCGCCATCCTCACGCTCGAGCAAACTGGGGTAGCCGAACCGACGATTTTCAGTCGTTTGTCATTGCGGCCCGGCGTGCCCCTGCACGCCACGCTTCTTGGGCTGGTGCAATCGGCCGCCCAATATCTTGCCTCACAACGAATCACTCAGGAAGCGTTCGATGCTCTGTCACTGGGTTTGACCTTGCTCCACGATCCGATGTTGCACGGCACCGTCGCCGACCCGCAGCTGGGAGGCTTCGAACCGCGACATCGTTCTGTCCTGGTGTTGGAGCGAAACAAGGCTGGTCTGGCTTTCAATCCTAGCCGAGGACCTGAGGAATTGTTGCGTGAAGCTGCCATTCACGCTCGAGTCGGTCAGCCCGAAATCGCCGGCGTTTTCAGCCTGTCAACTATTTCCAATGTGAATCAGGTGAACCTATCGACCGCGCCAAAACCCGTGCGCGGTCCGGCCGTGCGACCAGCAGCGATGGCCGGCCGATTTTACGAAGCTGATCCCGTCAAGCTGGCCCAAACCGTGGACGAACTCCTGGCCGGCGAGCGCAAACCGGAGTCGTGGCCGGCGGCGATGGTTCCCCACGCGGGCCTGCAATACTCCGGTCGTATCGCTGCCGATGTCCTCAAACGGCTGCAGATTCCCAAGACCGTTATTATCATTGGCCCGAGCCACACGGGTCAGGGCATGGAATGGGCTGTGGCACCGCATCAGACCTGGTCGCTACCGGGCATCGAAATCGGCTCGGATTTCATGCTAGCCCGCCGCCTGTGCCAGGCGATCCCAGGTTTGGAAATGGACTCGGTGGCCCATCAACAAGAGCATGGCATTGAGGTGCAGCTGCCGTTTTTGGCCCGTTTGGCGCCCGAATCCAAAGTCGTGGGCATCACCATCGGCCAGGGCGATCTGGGCAGCTGCCGGCGTTTTGCCCAAGGTTTGGCCGAAGTTATCCGCGGCCGCGAGGACAAGCCATTACTGCTGATTTCCAGCGATATGAACCACTTCGCGACGGACGCGGAGAATCGCCGGCTCGACGCCATGGCCCTGGCCGCTCTTGAGAAATGCGACCCCGCGGAACTGTTTCATGTCGTAACCCGTCACAATATCAGCATGTGTGGGCTATTGCCAGCTGTCATCGTGCTGGAAACCCTGAAATTGCTTGGTGGTTGGACCAAGGCCACGAAGGTGGGCTATGCCACGTCGGCCGATGCGACCGGGGACACCAGCAGGGTTGTTGGCTACGCGGGCATGCTTTTTGGTTGAGACCCACTTGGCGGCCATGTTGAAAACAGGAGCATGGTTTGCCGCTGTGTTGTGCAATTGGCCTGGGATTTGCGCTGGCGTTACGGCGCGGAAAAACACCCTGAACCGTTGACATTCCTAGCGTTTGCAATGGAATCGCAACCGACGGCGGCCTTCGGCATGGGATGTGCAATCAAGACTCGTTTTGGTTTTTCTCTGGTGAGATGCCACAGCCCATGCCGCAATGGACACTTTTGTTCCGCGCAGGAGTTCGTTTTGCAGGCCGCCACGTATGTCGCCTTTGGCGCCTCGTCAGCGAGGCAGAAATATTCACTCGGATTTTACTTGATTAATTCTTACAATATGCAACAAATGTCTTTGGCGTTTGAACACCTTGTTTGCACGCCGACTCGCAGACGCAGAATGTTCCGGCAAATCGATTTGCCGCCCAAGCAGCAATGATTGCAAAGCGGCCCTACCCAGCGGGGACAGTCCCTATGGGCCGGGCTGGTTGTAATTGATGTTCGTTGATTGAGAGGGGGACTGTCCCCTCTTTCGAAGCCTTAGCTACCAACGCAAAAACTCTCCACAGCGCTCCGGTTCGCTCGCACGATGTTCGTGTTTCTCGTGACCGGAGAAATCCAGGTCGGTGATTGCCGCCCTTCGTCCTGAGCAAAAGTGAGTCCCGCCATGTTCCTTGCCTCTTGGCGCAAATTGGTGCAAAATGTTCGTCGGAGTTCTTCCTCGTTGCGTCGCGGCCAGCGTTTGCCGGCAGGCGTCCGCAAATCTCCCTTGTTATTCGTTGAACTGCTTGAGGAACGGACCCTCTTGTCAACGTTCAAATGGACAGGATTGGTGGATTCCAATTGGAGCAACCCAGGGAACTGGTCACCCAACAGCGGCGTGCCTAACAGCTCGTCGGACATCGCCCAGTTCACGGGCAGCTACAGCGTGAGCCAGGCGGCGGTCAATCTCGACATTAACGCCGTCATTGCGGAGATCGACTTCGGCTCTTCCAGCAACATCACCATAAGCAGCAACAACGCCAGCGGCCTCACGCTAACGGCGTCAAGCGGCAGTTCCATCATTAGCCTGGGCAGCAAGGCGGCCGCGAATTCGGGCACTGATACTTTTGCTGTGCCTGTCACCGTCACCGGGACGCCCATGGCGGCGACGCTCTCCGGCGGCGCGTTGGTGGTCAGCGGCGCCGGCTCGATCCAGGGATCGCCGGCAGTTTCCTTCAAAGTCATGACAGGCGGCGCTTTGACGGTGGACGACTCAGTCGGCAGCCCCAATAACAACCGCATCAAGGACACTGCCAGCTTGACGCTGGCTGGCGGCGCCTTCAATTACGTGGGCAATAGTGCCAATTCGACGGAGACCATTGGCGCCAT
>DASRAT010000864.1:0-14522 GCA_035638015.1 Gemmataceae bacterium
GTGCGAAATTCCGCCGGATAGATGATCGACGGTTCCGGCGTGAAAACCAGATCCACACCCTCCCCGGCGCACACTTCCATGTCTTTTTCCAAGGTGCGCGGATAGCGGGTAAAGTCCTCGCTGGGTCCGAACTGTGTGGGATTGACGAAAATAGTAGCGACGACGAAATCCGTGCTGGCCCGAGCGGCCTTGAGTAAGCTGCCATGGCCGGCGTGCAGTGCCCCCATCGTCGGCACCAGGCCAATGGTGTTGCCGGCGCGTCGCGCATGACCGACCGATTGGCGAACCGCGTCAATAGTGGCGGCAATGCGGGGCGTCACGCCAGACCTCGTTTTCTCAGCAGCAATTCCAGATACGACGTCCGTTCCGACGCTTGCAGCCCAAGTTCCTGTGCCGTCTTTTGCAACACCGCCTTGGCCTTGTCCAATTGCTCGGCGGGGGCCATGATTTCCAGCTCGACATATTTGCCGACTTCCGCGACATCGTCCAAACATACTTCCATGTCAAAGCCGTCACGCTGCCAGTGACAGACGATGCGCCGCTTCCTCACCACCGCAACCGGGCGATATTTGAGCTGCACCAGCACCTGACCGAATTGCTCCGCGACCGCCGCTCCAGGAGCCAACGGCACCTCGATTTCTTTGCGCGTCTTGGTTTGAGCGTCGGTTTTCGGGCCTTTGTAGGTGACAAAGTTATCGGCCCCGATTTGCCGGATGCGCAAGGCTTCATCCGTCTTGGCAAAATCTCGATCCGGAGCGTTGTAGTAGCTGTCCACGTCCTCACGCGGCGCATCGAAACGCGCCCCGCTGGCGCGCAAGCGCGACTCGATGGTCGTCCAATCCTCCGCTCGGTATTTTGCTTCGATTTCGAGCATGGTCATCCTTCCCCCCTCGCCCCGCTTCGGGGGATGGGTCGGGGTGAGCGGCTAATTCTCGCCAAAGAAGTTATAATAGTGCCAACGATGCGCGAGAGAATCCAGTGCGGTTTGCCCCAGGAGCATCATGAGCGAGTTTCAGACAGTGTGCAAGGTGGGTGAAGTGATCGAAGGCGAAGGCCGCACGGTCGAGCTGGACAAAAAACTGATCGCCGTCTTTTTGCACCAGGGCCAGTATTACGCCATTGATGACTGTTGCCCGCACATGGGCGCCTCCCTGGCCGGCGGCAACATCGAAAACGGCATTGTGACCTGCCCCTGGCACGCCTGGCGCTTCCACCTCGCGGACGGCACCTGGGCCGACTACAAGAAAATCAAAATCGGCTGTTATGCAGTGCGCGTGGTAGGCGATGAAATTCAAATTCAAACCGCATCGAGCTAGCCCTTGCAACAAGCTTGTTAGATAGCAATCTGCACGTCGCTCCGCGCGGCCGGCGCTTCATTGCCAGTCGGCCTTTCCAAAAACCGTGAAATCGTGTCCAATCAGCCTCGGCGGCTTCCCCTCACCCCGGCCCTCTCCCCAATGCGGGGCGAGGGGGTTCGCATGGACGCCGCCGGTGGATGGAACCACCCAACCCGCGCAGGTTGCCGGCATGGCTGAAGTCATCAAATCTTCGCGCTCTTTCCCCTCCCCGCCCCATGCGGAGGAGCTGCCCGAAGTCTGTCTTGAGGTAGCCAATGGCTCGGGCCAGCCGACTCTCTATTTTGTGTCGGAGGCGGGCTTTGTCGTTGGCACGGTTCCCGGTTGTGATTTGCGCATTTCTGGCGGTAATCTCCAGGCGGCTTTGTGCTTGATCGGCAGGCGTCCCGGCGGGGCGAGTCTGCGCAAACTGGCCATGACGCAGCCGGTTTCGGTAAACGGCAAACCCGTCGCCACCGCAAGCCTCGTTCAAGGTGACAAAATCAAGGTCGGCGCCGTGGAGATCGCGGTGCATTTGAAGCCCGCGACAGGGGAAACGGTGAAGATTGTGCAGGCGCCGGCTGCGCCGACGCCAACTGCCAAGCCCGGTCTCGCGCCTGAATTCGAAGCGGCCCGGCAGCAGTTTCAGCAGCAGATTCAGGATTTTCGCCAGCGTGTCGTGCGCTTTGAGGAAGAAAAACAAAAGGCCGAGGAGGATATAGTCCGCCGCCAAAGTGCCATCGAGCAAGAACGCACGGCATTGCAACAACGGCTGGCCCAGCCGGACGCACGCCTTTCCGAACGCGAGCAAGCGCTGGCCAAACAGGAAGCGGAAGTGGCCGCCCAGAAGCATGAATTGGCGACCATGCGCCAGGAATTGGCCGATATTCGCACGCAACTTTACGATCGTTACAAGGAACGCCGTGACCGCATGGCGGCGTTGCAGGAATCGGTCAACAAGGCCGCGCGGAAGGTGCAGGAACGCAAGCAGCAACTTGAGGCCGAGCTGCGCGATACGGAAGGCCGCCGCCAGGCGGAGGCTGTCCGGAGAGCGGAGCTGGAAGTTCAGGCCGCCGAAGTGCGGCAGGCGCGACAGCTTTTGGAAGAGGAAAGCAAGGTCCACGAGGCACACGTCGCCGAACTGCGCGAGGAGATGCAGGGCAACCTTGACGCTTGCCGACAACGCGAAGAACAACTCGCGGCGGATCGCAAGGCACTGGTGCAAGAACAAGAACGGCACAAGGAGGACCTGCTCCGCTTCGCCCGTTTGCGCACCGATCTGGACGAACGGCAAAAGCAGTTCGACGAACGCGAGCGAGACATTCAGAAACGGTTGGAAGAGCTCAGCACCAACACCAAAGAGATGGAAGGCCAGGTCGTCCAGCTCGACGAATGGCACGCCAAGCTCAGCGCTGTCGGCGAGAAATTGGCCAAGCAAAAAACGGAACAAGAACAAGTTAGTCAACAACTGGCGCAGCGAGCGGCGGCATTGGAAGGGCAACAGGCCGCCCTGGCTTCGTTGCGAACACGCCTGGAGCGGATGCGCGAGGAGGTGCGTCAGCAAGAGCAGCAACTTGGCGAACAACGCACTCGCCAAGAGGCCGCCGAAATTGAATTGCGGCAAAAACAGGAGGAAGTGGACCGCCTCCGCGAGGAATTGACCGGCGATAAGTCCCTGGTGGAACAAGATCGCCGCATGCTCAATGAGCGCGCGACGGTGCTGGACTCGGCGGTTGCTCAATTGCGTCAGGCGCAAGAACGCCTGGCCACGGATGAACAGCGCGTCCGTGAGCAGACACTGTCTCTCGACACATCCACGGCGCAACAGGCGGAGGCGACCAGTCTGCTGCAAGCGCGGGTCGCTCAATACGATGAGTTGCACAAACGCCTCGAAGCGGAGCGCGAAAATCTGCGTGAGCGCAGCCTTCTGTTGGCCCAGGCCGAGCAAGCGCGTGAGACGTTGCAGGAGCAATTGCGACGGCGTTCGGAAGAACTGTCCGGCCGGCAAAGAGCGATGCAGGAGCAAGCGGCCAAGTACGATGCCGAGGTTGCCACGCTTCAGCAACAACGCGACGAGATCGAAGCGATTCAGCAGCGGCACCGTGAAGAACTGGCCGGCGAACGGCAGGCGCTGGACCAGCGTGCCGTCGAATTGCAGCAAATGCAAACGCAGATCGCCGCTCGTGCCGCGGAACTGGAGCAACAAAAAATCAAACTGGACGAGGCTAACAAGGCGCTGGCGGAGGAAAGCAGAGAGTTTGTCGAGCAGAGGGCCAAGCTCGACATTGATTATCGTAAAGCCGAGGACGCGACCAAGCGTGCCAGGGCCGATTTCGACGCGGCCAAACGCGAGGTGCAGGCGCTCCAGCAACAGTTGCCGGAATTGGAACTGCGTGCCGGCACCGCCCTGGAACGCTTGACGCACGGCCGCGAGCAGATGCGCGATCATCTTGACGAGGTTCACACGTACGCCGCCCAGTGCCGCGAGGAACTGGAAACCTTGCGTTTGCAACTGCAAACCGAAGCGGAGCGTGTGCAGCAACAAGAGCAGGGCTTGCGCCGCGGACAGGACGAGCAACGCCTGGCCATTGCGGCGTTTCGGCAGCAGCTGATCGATTGGCAAGGCCAGATCGGCGAAATGAAGCGACTCATGGCCCATGACGAAACGCGGCTGGAGCAGCGTCACAACCAGGTCGCGGAACAAGCGCGGCGGTTGGGCGCCGACACGGCCAGGCTTGCCCAACAGGCCGATCATTTGCAAGTGAAAGAGCGCGAGGTCGCGTACAAGCGTGCGGAGATGGATCGTCATCTTGGCGACATGCGCGAATGGTATCGCAACAAGCTTCGCGAACTGGCGGGCGTGGACGATGCTGTCGCCGAGGACGCATCGGCGTCCGCCACGGGTGAATCGCCGCGCCGCGACATCCTGTCGCTGACCGGCGACGTTGATCCCATCGACCGCAAGCTTGGGGATTTGATGCGTTCGCTGGACTTGATCGATGCCGATACGCTGACGGCTCTGCTCGTCGAGGCCCGCCGCCAGCGGCGTTCGCTGCGGCAGGTGTTGCTCGCCAGCGGCGCGGTGACGCTCTATCAGATGGCCTTGATCGAAGCCGGCAATCTGGATGCGTTGATGCTCGGGCCGGTGCGCGTCATTGATCGTTTGCGGGCGACGCCGCGGGAGGCGGTGTACCGTGTCTTTGATCCGCGCTCCGGCAAGGAAGCGGTGTTGCGCCACCTCGCCGAGAGCGAGTCGGCCCACGCCGATGATTTCCGTCGCCGTTTCAAACAAGCGATGATCGCTCAACCCAATCTCGCGGCGACGCTGGAAGTTCTGGATATCGCAGGCCGGCCGGCGGTGTTGCAGGAGTGGCTGGCGGGATTGCCCAGCAACGATTGGCCGCAACTGGCGGCGGTGCCGGGCGTGTGGTATCGCCTGGTGTTGCAAGCCGCCCAGGCTTTGAACGCCGCACACGAAACGGGTTTGACCCACGGGCATCTGCAGCCGGCACATTTTGTGTTGACTGGCGACGGCATTTTGAAGGTTACTGGTTTTGGCGAGCCGGCATGGCTGCTGGGTGTAGAATTCAGTGGCGACGTGCCGGGTGATTTGCAAGCCCTTGCTACCAATGCCGCCGCCTGGTGCGCTGCGGCGCGGCGTCAGGCGCCGCGCGGCAAGGCATTGCCGGATGCGTTGCAGACCATTCTCAACCGGCTCGCCAGCCCAGGCGGCAATGCCATCGCAAGTGCGGCGGTTTTGCTGGATGAATTGGAAAAAGCGGCTGCCGCGGTGCCGGCCAATCCCGAGGCGTGGGATCGTTTGCTCAAACATGTCAAAGACAACGCAGCCCCTCAGGCGACGTTGCGGCAATCGGCGTAAGTTGGCGGCAAGCGCGAAACCGCACGCGGTATCGCATATTATGCGCTGCACTTCACGAGTGAGTTGCTTACAATTGCACATGGTGCTACTCCTTGACGCGCATCTGTGCCGGTGAGCCGACCATGAATGGCAAGCAACCCGTTCCCCTGTGCAAGGCGTTTCTGCCTTGCAAGCAATTGCTCATGTCGAAAAACGGTGTGGACACCGCTCTCATGGGCTTGCCTCGTTCGTTCACCCATCATGTCTTTCCCGCTGCCACGCCTTTGGGGTTTTTTGCGAGGCTGTCGTCGGCCCACGGCGAGTATCAGGTCGAGGTGCAACTGGTGTCGATGGACGGCGAAGTGGTGTGGCGTGATGGTCCACCGGAGCCGTTGAAGATGGACGATCCCCTCAAGCTGTATGACGTGAGGATGAAAACCTGCGTCGCCATTCCCAAACCGGGGCAATATGACCTGGTGCTAATGACCAATGGAGAAGAGGTTGCCCGGCAGCCTTTTGCCGCACATTTGGCGACCAAGACAGCGAAGAAACCATAGCCTCTTTCTGCGCTCATGGAACAAATCAACGCCCGCACGATCTTTGGCCCGGCCACCGGTTTCATTCAGCGCGGCGGCTTTGACTGGACCTGCAATCCTTATCTGGGTTGTTCTTTCGGCTGCATTTATTGTTACGCCATGTTCCTGCCCCAGAATCGCCGGCCCAAAGAGGATTGGGGGCGGTGGTTTCAGGCCAAGGTCAATGCTGTCGAACTGGCCCGCAAGCAGGCGCCGAAGGTTGCCGGGCAAGCGCTGTACATGTCGAGCGTGACGGATCCGTATTTGCCAGCCGAGCGGAGCTTACAGCTGACACGCGGGATCCTGGAGGTGCTGTTGCCGCACCAGCCGCGTTTGCTTGTTCAAACCCGTGGGCCGCTGGTGGTTCGCGACCTCGATGTTTTGAAGCAATTCAAGTCCATCCGTGTGAATATCTCGATCCCGACCGATAGTGAAACGGTCCGCCTGGCCTTTGAGCCAAAGGCGCCGCCGCTGGAGAAACGCTGGCAAGCCGCGGCGGAGGTCAAAGCGGCTGGGGTGGCAGTTGGGATCTGTGTGACGCCCATGTTGCCGCTGGATGATCCGGCGGCTTTTGTCGAGCGGTTGAGGGCTTTTGAGCCGGAGGTGCTGGTGACGCAGCAATTCCACGATTCGGGCGGTGGTTTCGGCGCTGACACCCGCGACGCGGCACGGCGGTTGTTGGAAGAAAAACGCTGGACCGAGGACGACTACCGAAGTGTCGTCCAACGATTGCAGCAGAGGGTCAGGGTTTACGAAGGAGAAGAGGGTTTTTTCCCGCCGCCGTTAAAAGGGGCAATCTGTCCAAATTAGGTAAACTTCTGCTGTCTCACGAAGCTACGCCCTATTTGCCAGAACCGGGTCTTTTTCCGCATTGTGGCAGCACTGGGGCCAGCATATAATCGAGAGGTTGTTATGGAGGCCCCCACTGGGGGAAATGTTCGGATGGCGTCTCATGAGTGTTGACATAGTTCGACCTCGGGTCGGCGACCTGGTCTTTCAGCTTTACGGCCGGCCGCTGCATCCCGAGTTGTTCGATATCCTGGCTTGGCGCAAAGTGCAGCGCGAAGACTATGAGCTAACGCTGCGCATTACGCGAACCGGGCATGTCATCACCTGGGAAAATTCAGACGTATTGTTGACCGAAGTGGCCGCCGCCGCCGATCAGGAATTGCCCGAGAAACGGCGATTGCTTAGTTATCGACTCAAAGGCGAGCATAGTGGCGGCCTGCTGTGTGCCCACGGCATCACCTATCAAACCACCTTTGTGGTTGAAACGCTCGCTCCCGACATCTTCCTTCAAATCCACGACGAGATTCTGGCCGACGGCGAAAAACGGGGCGTGTTGCACAATTTTCAGCCCACCCACCGATTCACGCTGGCGCCGCTGGGCATGATCGCCGTTGAAAGCCGCTTGGATTGCCTGTTTTTGTCGACATTTCACACCTTTCCTGATGAGCATACGGTGGTCAAATCGCAAACGCTGATCGAGAAGGCCAGCTGATTGTGCGCTTTCGGCTGCCGGGTTCATGGTACGATGCAAGGGGAAAGGTGGCGCCAATATGACCAAACACGTGATGCCAGAATCCACTGCTGTTGTGCCGCAGCAACCAGACGACGTTGAAGACTACACGCCGGAGAGGATTGCAGAGTTCCTGCTTAACAATGCGGTGGACGCCGCGAGTTACCAAGCAGCGTGCGCTGAAGTACGCGCCTTGGGGCTTGAACCTGAACGCATTCCGCATGTCAAACCGGCCAGGGAATGATTCGTGGATCGGCTATTTCTTGATGCCAATGTGTTGTTTTCGGCGGCCTATTTACAGGTCAATGCTCTTCAAGGTCTTTGGACGCTGGCCAACGTCGAATTGATTTCGTCCGATGTGGCCCGGCGTGAAGCGGAGACCAACCTGGCAAAAAAGCGGCCTGCGCGATTGCCTAACCTTGCAGTTTTGCTGCAGTCGGTTGCCGCAGTGCCGGATGCGCCCGCTGGCGCCGTTTTACCATCGGGAATGCAATTGCCAGCCAAGGATGAACCGATCTTTCTTGCCTGTCAGCACGCAGGCGCATCGCATTTCTTGACTGGGGATGCAAAGCACTTTGGTCCCTATTTCGACCAGAGCATTGGCGGAGTTCTTATTGAGCGCCCGGGCACATACCTCCACAGACGATTATCTTCCCCGTGATTCGGGCTCAGCCCGTTTTTTTTCACGCGGAATTCATCGAATTGCAATTGCCACGCTGGCGTGGGTGGTTTACTATTATCTAAGCCGAATTGGAGATTTGCCATGTATCTGCCGGTTTTCCTGATCCTCGATCTTTCATTGCCCCTTCCAGGGCATTAGGTCCGGGGCACATCAGGTAAAACGCCAAACACGCTGGCAGCTGATTTTGACCCTGGAACACGAGTGTTTCCAGGGTTTTTTGTTTCTTGAAGGATACGCCGATGCAAGACCGTCTCATCATTTTCGACACCACACTGCGCGACGGCGAGCAATCGCCTGGATGCAGCATGAACCTGCGCGAGAAGCTGGAGGTGGCCCATGCCCTCAAAGACCTTGGCGTCGACGTGATCGAAGCCGGCTTTCCCATTGCCTCGCCGGGCGATTTCGAGGCGGTGCAGGCGGTGGCCAGCGAAGTGGACGGGCCGGCGATCTGCGGCCTGGCCCGCTGCCATAGCGACGACATTGACCGCGCCGGCGCTGCGCTTAAGGGCGCCAAGCGGCCGCGCATCCATGTCTTCCTGGCCACCAGCGCCATTCATCGCGAGTTCAAATTGCACATGGACCGCGAAGAGATCATTCGCCGGTCGGTCGAGGGAGTGAAGCGCGCCAAGGGTTTTGTGGAAGATGTCGAGTTTTCGCCCGAGGACGCGGCCCGGACCGAGCTGGATTTTCTGGCAGAGGTCGTGGAGCGCGTGATTGAAGCGGGGGCCACCACGGTAAATATCCCCGACACGGTCGGCTATGCCGTGCCGGAGCAATATGCCGCGGCAATTCGCCATCTCAAGAAAAACGTGAGCAATATCGACAAAGCCATCATCAGCGTGCATTGCCACAATGATCTCGGCATGGCCGTCGCCAACAGCCTCGCCGCCCTGCGCGAGGGGGCACGCCAGGTCGAATGCACCATCAATGGCATCGGCGAGCGCGCCGGCAACACCGCCCTGGAAGAGATCGTCATGGCGGTCAAGACGCGGGCCGATTATTTTAGCCTGACCACCGGCATCAACACGCAGCGGATTTGCCCGACCAGTCGGCTATTGTCACACATCACCGGCATGCAGGTGCAGCGCAACAAGGCCATCGTCGGCCAAAATGCCTTTGCCCACGAGGCCGGCATTCACCAGGACGGCATGCTCAAGGAACGGCGGACTTATGAGATCATGCGGCCGGAGGACGTGGGTCTGCTCAAGACTGAGTTGGTGCTGGGCAAGCACAGCGGGCGTCATGCCCTGCGGCAGCGTGTCCGCGAGCTTGGTTATCATCTGGATGAAGAGCAACTACAGCGCGTCTTCGAGGGCTTCAAAGCATTGGCGGATCGCAAGAAAGTGGTTTATGACGCCGACATCGAAGCATTGGCCGAGGACCAGATTCACAGCGGCCCAGCCATGTGGACTTTGGAAGCGCTAACCTGCAACGCCGGCTCGGGAACGATTCCATCGGCGGCTGTCTGCCTGTGGAGCAACGCCGGCGAAATTCACCGGGAGGCGGGGTTCGGCGACGGTCCCGTGGACGCGGTCTTCAAGGCCATCGAACGCATCACCGGCATTGACGTGGAAGTGCGCGATTACCATCTGCGCAGCGTGACAGTCGGCCAGGACGCCCAGGGCGAAGCTCATGTCGAGGCGGAACACAATGGCAAGGTCTATCGCGGCCGGGCGGTGAACACCGATGTGATTGAAGCCAGCGCGCTGGCGTTTCTGCAGGTGATTAACCGCATTTCGCTGCGGCAAGCGCACGGCGACCGCATTCGGGCGACTGAGCCGCCGCCGCGTGAGCAAATTGCATAACACACAAACCCGGAGCGCCAGGGAGGGAGGTTTGAGGTTCCTCGGTGGCGCTTCGGGTTAGTGTCTGCAAAAGGCTAAGCAACTCAAACCTTGACGCCGATGGCGCGCTTTAGCGCTGCAACGAGACGCAGTGTTGGATTCGTTGTCAGGGCCTTGCGGACTCGGCGTGCGTCGTCAATTGCGGCCAGGACATCAGCGTGCTTGCGCTGCAGATCGGCCTGTTTGCTCTGCAGGGCGGCAGTCAACTGGTCGCGCTCTTGCTCCAGCGCAGCAACCTTGGCTTGCGTAAGCTCGTGGCGTTCCTTGTCGCGGACGTAGCTCCACAGTCTGTCGGTCAGTTCTTGACGATTCAAGTCAATCCAGTTGGTATCGGCCTGGTTGTGATCCAAGTTGACATCCGGATCGCAGACGTAACCAAGCTCTGAAAAAACGGGCTGATGAATGGCCGCAATGGCATTGGCCTCGTCGGCCGGCAACAGGTGTTTCCAATGGCCCGGCTGGCCTCGCCAGAAATGGTGATGGCAACGCGTCAGCGTGCGCAATTTCGGCATGGTCGTCGCCGCAATGGCTTCGGCCAAGGGCATCCTGGCATGCCAGCCGACGCTCTCCACCACCCGCGCCAACATTTTTATCGGATCGACGACCAGGCTTTCATAATGGACCTTGATCGCGCCTGGCAGGTTCCACCACTGACGACTGACCGCCATCAATGCCGCGGCTCGAGGGCCGGCGGCATACTTCAAAAAAGCGGCGCTGCAGGGCATGGCTCCGCAGATTGGTTCCTCGGTTCCGCCCTCGCCTTCGAGCCAGCGCTGCGTGGAACCGTCATGTAGTGCGAAGTGCAAGATCGACACCAGCACGTCCAGCGGATGCCGCGCCATGACCACCACGCGAAAGCCGTGGTCCTTTAACTGGCATTCAACCTCGGCGGTTCGGCGCCAGTGTAGTTGCAGCACGCAGTCGCCCGGCAGGTTCGTCCAATCAACCTCGACAGGATTGTGGACGGCCAGGTCGGCCGCGTCGTAGATTTTGGCCAAAAGGTGTCTCAGCCACGTGTTGCCGGACCGAGGCGTGCTGAGAATGGCAATCCTGACTTTTGGCGAAACGCCTTTATCGGTGTTGTAATAGGAGGAGGGCACAGGTGAAATCTCCTTCCATGGAATACTGCGGTCAGACGAAAAACGGGGGATGGCGAATAAAGTGTCAACGGTTTTTCAAAAGCGCAAAAAGGAATGACTGCCTGGTGCAACAGTAAGCAACGGCAAAAAACACCGCAAGCCGAGCATTACGGAGAAGCGGGTCGGTACTTTTGCCTATGGCCTCACGCCGCCGGCTCGCCCACAGATGCCAATTCTTCCTCCACCTCAATTGTCTCCCGGAACTTTGGGTCGGCAATGAGGCATGGATGTTTGTATTGCTCCAGCGTGCCCCCGGTGCGTGTCAGGCGCTGGCTGTCCCAGCGCTTCCAGGCCTGGTCGCCAAGCAATTGTAGCCGGATTGGTCCGAGCCGCAAGGTGTCGCGCTTGGAGCCGTATTCGATGTTGATCTCGCGCAATCGGCGGTCGAGAGCTTCGGCCAGACGCAACCCCTCCGCGGCATTGGGCAAATCGCCACGCTCCACGAACAGTCCATAATACGGCAGGTCCTCGTTCCAGCACGGGGCCACGCTGTAGGCCGACAGCGCCAGGTTGATGCCGCCGAGCACGTCCTTCATGGATTCAGTGACGTGATACTCCGACAATTTTTCGCCGGTCAAATTGGCGAAGTGGGCGCCCTTGCTCAAAAACTCCACCAGCGGCGTGCGATTATAAAAGCCGGTCACGCGGACCACATCGGATATGTGATAACGGTACAGACCGTAAGCTGTCGTTGGCAGAATGTAGTACGTTTGCCCCATTTGCACTTCATGTGCGCCGAGCGTGATGGGATTGGGTTTATCCACTTCGCTCTCGGGCAGAAACTCGAAATAGTGGGTGGTCACGTCAAGCACGCCGCTGGGCGTGCCGTCATCGATGGGAATGGTCATGCGGCCTTCGCTGGCCAAAAGGCCGATGTCGCGCACCGCCGCCTTGGCGCTGAAATAGCGAGGAAACTGCGTCAGATACAGGCCGACACTGCCTCCCATCCAATTGCCGATGATGCATTCGTTGGGCCAGTAATCGCGCGGGTAGAGCCGGCCGGTGCGGCGAACGATCTCTTCCAGTTCGCGTGCCCTCCGCCGATAGCGCTTGCTCATCGTCCCCGCAAGAGCGGCGCGGATGTCCTGGGGCACATGGACATGGCTGCTGAGCGTGCCATCGTGCAAATCGCGGATTAGCTGTTCTTTGTTGTCGTCGCCGCAACGCGCCAGATTGACCAGGCTGCTGGGATTGGCTGCGACGATCATGCGCACATCGCGGGCCATGCTCAAACGCATGGCGACGTAATACTTGGCGGCTGGGTCCTTGATGCAGCCGACGCAGGCTGGGATGCAATAAAGCCAGCGAATGATGCGCTTTTGCATCGACGCCGTCAGGCCACTGACGCTGCCGCAGGGAATGTTGGCCTCCGTGCGGAACTCCTGCCAATCGCTGGACATTTGCACGATCGGCCGCATCTTGGTCGAGGGATGGTCCAGATAGGCCTTCAATCCCCAAACGTTCCAACCGCGCTTGTAATCGGCAAGGTATTGCTGCGTCACTGGAATGAATTTGCGCGTCGCCGTGGTGCCGCTGGTCAAGGCAAACATGTGCACGGCCGGCTCGTTGAGCAGAGCGCCGAACTCACCACGGCGGACACGGTTGATATATGGCTCGACGTATTCGTATGGCGCCACGGGAACGTTATGCCGGAAATCCGCGGCGTTGCGCATGGCGGCGAAATGATGGTCGCGGCCAAAGCCGGTGTCGGCCTGGTGGCGAAGGATGCGCTGAAGCAGGTGCTCCTGCCACTCGCGTGGGAAGTGCGTTGCTTCCTCGAACGCCCTGAGTTGGCGGCGCACACCGTGCGCGGTTAGGCGGTAGACCCATCTTCTTAGGAAGTCGAACATAAGTTACTTGGCGCTTCCAACTTGAACCGCTTTGTGCCATTGCCACGGCTTTGCGTGGGCATGCTGAGCGAGGGGCCGCACCGTCCTTCGCGCAGCCTTCATGTTACTGTAGTGACACCACGCTGTCACTGATAATGTTTTTTTGCGCGGCTCACGGCTAAACGGCGCTGATCCCTGCCAACTCGCAGGTCTTTGGGGGCCGCTGATTCGCCCACGCCGCCGAGGAGGCCCCTTCGCTCAGCGGCGAGCCGTTGCCTAGGTTACGCTGGAAAAAGTCCAGCACCCGCCGCTGATATTCGCCATTGACCAGGTTCATGGCCTGATTGTGCTTGGCCCCTTGCACCAGCCAGAACTCACGGGGTTCGCCTGCCAAATCGAACAGAGTTTTGGCCATGTCGGGCTTGATATAGGTGTCGGCGCCCCCATGGATCATGAGTAGAGGCCGAGGCGCCAGGTAGGGAATTACGTGCTCCAAATGGGGAAAGCGCAGGCCGCGGTCCCGGCGAATCCGCCGCAGGCAGGCGCGAGCGATGGCGCTGTACATCCAATCCGGCAATATCCAATGTACCCAAAAGCGGTCCACGTAAATCGTCGCCCATTTGCGGATATAGGGCAGCATCGTGGTGTGCGTGGCGAAGATGCCGTCGGTCAGGAAACAGCGCACAAAGGGATCAGGCCCGGCGGCGATAATGCCTGCGCTGCCGCCCTTGCTGATGCCGAAAAAGCCAATGCCGCGAGGATCGGTGTCGGGCCGGGTCTTGAGATAAGCCAGCGCCGTCTTAAAGTCGCTGACCTCGAACTCCGTGACCCACTGCATCGGCTCGTAGCCAGGCTGATCGTCGCTGTCGCCCTGGCCGCGCGGCTCGAAGGCGAAGATGTCAAAGCCGGCAGCGCGGAGAAAATGAGTGTAAGGCACACAGGCCCAGCGATTTGAGCCGTACTCCAGGCCAAACAAAATGACGCCCTTGCGGTTTGCCAGCGGCGTGCGTAAGTAGCAACCGTGCAGCGTCAAGCCATCGGGAGTGGTCAGGCGGACATTCTCGGCGTCCTTGAGAGGTTCGCCGCGTGGAATGATAAAAAGGGGCTTTTCTTCAAAAATGCGAACTATATACGGAAGATAACGGTTTTTGACTCGAATGTAATACCACAACAGGACGCCGGCAAACGCCAGACCTGCAGTAACAATCAAACCCAAAGCGAGCCAGAGCCAGAGCACAGGGCTACTCCTCGAAAAGGAGACGTCTTGTCCGGCCTATGTGGATTGCTCTCCCTGCTTTCCAGCGGCGCAGCCGAGCGGTAATCGGCCCAGCCAACTCCGCATCGGTCAACTATCGGAAAATTGGCTAACAATTAATGACGCATTTTGCCCGCCAAAACCAAAACTGTTGCTCAGCACATGGCGCAGCCGTTTTTCTCGTGCCACGTTGGGCACGTAGTCCAGGTCGCAATCAGGGTCGGGGTTCTCGTAATTGATGGTCGGCGGCAGCACGCCCTGCCGTATGGCCATGATGCTGATAATGAGTTCGACCGCGCCGGCGGCGGCGATCAGGTGTCCGATCATGCTTTTGCTGCTGCTGATCGGCACTTTGTAGGCCTGCTCGCCGAAGAGTTTTTTGATCGCCAGCGACTCGACGTGGTCGTTGATCTGCGTGCTGGTGCCGTGAGCGTTGATGTAGCCTATGTCGGTGAGATTCAATTGAGCGTCGGTCACCGCCGCGCT
>DASRAT010000865.1:0-24783 GCA_035638015.1 Gemmataceae bacterium
AAGAGTTGATTTGTCAATACTTTTTCTCTTCTATGACGTGAGCCTGCACCGCCAAACGCCGAATCTCCGGTGACGGATCATCCCGAAGCGCCGCCAGCGCCCCCGCCAGTTCCTTCGGAACCTCAACGCTCTGAATGATCCGCAAAGTCCCCAGCCGTATCTCCGCATCGCCGCTGCCAAGCCCTTCTTTCAACGCCGCCAGCGTTATCGGATTGGCCACTTTCAAGTTCATCAATGCCAACGCCGCCGCCACGCGAATCAGCGTGGCCTCTTTGCTGTCCAGCTTCTTGGTCAGCTGGCCAACGACCTCGTCGTCCTTGAGCAACGGCGCACCCAACGCCCACGCGGCACACTGGCTCACGGTTGGGTTTTTATCCTTAAGCGCCTTCAACAGGGCGGGCGTCAGGGAATGCCATTTGAGTTTGCGGGCGATTATGCCGAGGGAGAGTGTTGCTTCGGCGCGAACGCCACTATCGGTATGCTCCATCAATTCCACCAACGCCTTTATTCCTTCCGTGCCTTTATCGGTATGCACAAACAAGGTTTCCGCCGCCACGCGTCGAACCATCGGGCTGGCATCTTTGCACAGTTCCAGCAGGGCATCGGTTATATCCTGGTCCTCGCGGCGGACCCGCGGCAGCGCGTGCGCTGCCGCGGCCCGCACTGTGGAATCCTGGTCCTTGAGCGCTTGATGCACCACATCGAATGTTGGCTCTTCGGTGTAACCAACTTTCACCAACCCCTGGGCCGCTGTGATCCGGACCAGCGCGTCGGTGTCATCGAGTAACGGTTTGAAGGCAGCCGTTTGACGCTGGCCGAAGAGGCCGTCTAACTCGACATACAAGCCGTTGGCCGCCAGGCGGCGGATCGCGGGATCGGGATCGTTCAACAAAAGGAACACGGCGTCCAGTGAATCAGATGTCAGGGCGTGGCCGTTACGCCACGCGTGCAATGCGGCGATGCGAGTTTTGCTGTCGCCGTGGCCCAGCGCGGGCACCAGCACATCGCTTTCGCGGTCTTCTTTGCTGGTGGCGATCTCTCCCCAGACGCGGATGGCCGCCAGGCGAATGGCAGGCTCGGGATCGGCCATGGCTCGCGACAGCGCGTCCTTGATCTGGCGATGGGGATCGCCGGCCGCCTTGTCTTTCGGCGCGGGCCAATCAAGTCCGATGCCGCCCAATGCGTCCAGCGCGGCTACTGCTACGCGGCTGTCTCGCTCTAATGTGGCCGCGCAAAGGGCCGGCGCCGCTTTACTGGCCCCCGGCCCAATGCCGCCCAAAGCCTGAATGGCGCTGATCTGCAAGCCCGTGTCCTTGTCATTCATCGCTTTGACAAGGGCGGCTATCTCTCCGGCGGCCGCCGGCCCGATTCGCCGCAAGGCGTCCGCCGCCGCGAAGCGTACATCCGGTTCGCTATCCATTAGCAACTTGGCCACGTCGCCAACCGCCGCCTTGCCGTCGCGGCCAAAGTCGCCCAGCGCCTGGCAAGCTTGCACGCGCACCTTGACGTCGGTGGACGTCAGCAGGCCCCTCCATTCCTTAACCGTCTTGCCCTGCCGCGTCGGTTCGTCGGCGTGGGCGAACACGGTGGATGTGGCAAGGATCGCGACCAAAAGTGCTAGCGAGCGCATGACGGGCGTCTCCGCGTTGAGAGAATGAGGAAGGTTGAGGAGAGCCTACCGCGCGGTGGGGTTGGGAACAAGGTTGGAGGGCGCTGCCTCAAACCAAACGCCCGAGTAGCCGCGTAAAAAACATGAGCGCAATTGGCCGGAGTTGCTAGCTTTCATGCCAGTTGTATAATGAGCGCATGTATAGTTTTGCAGCACCCGCCCATGACCCTGATCATAGCCCGCAGGTGTTAGGCTTCGCTCCCGCCATTCCATCCGAATGCGGCGAAAACGGCCTTTGGCGCTTCCTTCCCGAGTCACTCACCAAGCTAAAGGACCCTCAAAAAGACTTGCCGCGCATTGCCAAAGACCCCAGCCTGACGGCTGAAATCGAACAAAGCTTGCGACAAATTCCCACGGTCCATCATCTTTCTTGCCAGGATGCTCGCACGATGGAGTTGCGTGTCGAAGGCGTGCAATTGGTTTTGACGTCGCCGCCTTACTGGACGCTGAAAGACTATCGCAAGAGCAAAGGTCAGCTGGGATACATTGCCGACTACGAGAATTTTCTGGACGAATTGGACAAAGTCTGGCAACGCTGCTTCGATGCTTTGGTCCCCGGCGGGCGGCTGATTTGCGTTGTGGGCGATGTCTGCCTGTCGCGTCGCCGCAACGGCGGCCGGCATACAGTGGTGCCGCTGCACGCCTCGATTCAGGAACGCTGCCGGGCAATTGGTTTTGACAATTTGGCGCCGATCATTTGGCACAAAATCGCCAACGCCCAGTTCGAGGCGGAGGGCAGCGGCGGCGGTTTCCTTGGCAAACCCTATGAGCCGAACGCCGTCATCAAAAATGACATCGAGTTCATTCTCATGGAGCGCAAGCCCGGCGGCTATCGGACGCCGGACCTGGCCACGCGCATTCTCAGTGTGATTGCCGAGGCCAATCACAAGGAATGGTTTCAGCAGATTTGGACCGGCCTGACCGGCGCTTCGACGAAGCATCACCCCGCTCCTTTCCCTGTGGAACTCGCGACGCGGTTGATTCGCATGTTTTCCTTCGTGGGCGACACGGTGCTCGATCCGTTCATGGGGACTGGCACGACGACGCTGGCGGCGGCCCAGTGCGGGCGGCATAGCTTGGGAGTTGAGGTGGATAAGACTTATTTGGAGTATGCGGTGCGGCGGTTGGAGGGGAAGACGGCGGGGTTGTTTTCGGCGGTGTCGCTCAACGTTCACGTTTGAGGCCAAGACATGGACGATCTGCTCAAAACTCTGAAAAAGCGACTCCGCAAGGCCGTCATTCATTTTTGGACCACGCGGGGCGGGCAGTCGCAAAAACAAGGCGGTGACGACAACGACAAGGACCGTGGCGAACGCGGCGCGGTCACTGGCGGGAAGCATTTGGACGGCTTTCGCGAACTCGTCGCTCTGCTCTTGGAAGAATCCGGACTTCAACGGGCAACAATTTATTGGCGGAAGAAAACGGAACTGCCTGGCTGGTTTCGGGCTGAGAAAAACTGGGATCTATTGGTGGTCGCCGACGGCAAACTGGTGGCTATTGTCGAATTCAAATCGCAGGTCGGCTCCTTTGGCAACAACTTCAACAACCGCACCGAAGAGGCCCTGGGCAACGCTGCCGATCTTTGGGCTGCCTACGAGGAAGGTGCATTTCGTCCTTCCGAGCGTCCCTGGCTCGGTTATTTGATGATCCTGGAAGATGCGCCCGGCTCCACCGGCAAGGTGAAAGTCAGAGAGCCACATTTCAAGGTGTTTCCTGAATTCAAAGACGCATCCTATGCCGAGCGCTATGACCAGCTGCTGACCAAGTTGGTCCGGGCTCGGCTTTACGACGCCGGCTGCTTTTTGATGTCTTCACGCCAAGGGGGATTGAAAGGCAACTATCGCGAGCCGAATCCGGAGTTGAATTTTCCGAACTTTGTGACTTCGCTGTTGGGGCGGGCGATTGCGGTGGCGAGGACGCAGCGGACTGGGCCGGAGGAGCCGCCGAAGGTTGAGGTGGGGCCTTGATCTTTGCAAACCAGTTCATCCGCGGTTGATGCGGCACCATGACCGTGGCACAACTGACGTGCGCGACACGGTCCGTAAATGTAAAACCACGGAGTTCGCAAGCCGCTCGCCAATCCAGCACCCGCCAACTATAATTGCGATTGATCCGATTTGTGGCCATTTCCTGTGAGATTGACCATGCGCGAGTGGTGCAGAAACGTTTACGTCGCCATCATGACCGTTGCCCAGGGCATGTGGATTACGCTGTGGTATTTCTTCCAGACCTACAAGCGTAAGGCCTTCACGCAGTCTTTCGAGTATCCCGAGCTGCCGGTGCCGGTGAAGCCGCGTTATCGGGGGTTTCATCGGTTCGATTTGACGACCTGCATTGGTTGCGACAAATGTGCTCGCGCCTGTCCGGTGGATTGCATTTACATCGAGAAAATCAAGAATCCCGTCGGCAAGGGTTTCCGCGTCAACGGCTTCAAGATCGACTACACCAAGTGCATGTTCTGTGCGTTGTGCGTCGATCCGTGCCCGGTCGATTGCATCTTCATGGGTTCGACCTTCGATCAAAGCTGTTACAGCCGGGATGGCTGCATCGTCGATTTCGCCAAGCTGCCGATTGAGACGGCGTGGGGCCAGGCGTCGCTCAATCCCACCGCGGTGGCCGCCTCCAAGCTCGTTGCCGAGCCGGTCTGGACCAAACCGCCCGATCCGCCGCCGCCGCCCAAGCCGGCGCCCGCGGCCGCGCCAGCTGAAAAGAAGTAATCGCCCAAAACGGAAAGAAGAGACCGATGAAAGCCCAAAAACGTCCAAAAAAGAGCAAGAAGTATTTCACACCCGAGCAGGCCAACGCCATGTTGCCGTTGCTGCGGTCGATTCTGCGAGATGTGACAAGCCTGGCGAAGGAGCTTTACGATCTTCAGGAAAGCTACCAGGGGATGAAGGGCAGCGATGATGCCGCGACATCGGCCAACCGCGACCAGCTTGAAGAAATCGAAAGAACTTTCGAGAGCGGCCGAGATCGGATGCACGCTTTCCTGGAAGAATTGGACAAGCTGGGCATCGAGTTGAAAGACCCGTTTACCGGCCTGATCGATTTTCGGACCATGATGGACGGTCGCGAGGTTTACCTGTGCTGGCGCATGGATGAGCCGGAAGTGGCTCACTGGCACGATCTGGAAAAAGGCTTTTCCGCGCGTCAGAAGCTGATGCAGCCCGCCGAAACCAATTGATTTTGCGAGATTGCCGCGATGTATACGCTGACATTTGTTTTGTCTGCTTTCCTGGTCATCAGCATCTTTTTCCTGTTCATCCATTTGGTGATGGGCCATTTTATTCGGCCCGCCAATCCGGAGGCGGACAAGCTGACGATCTACGAATGCGGCGAACCGACCATCGGCAGCGCCTGGATTCAGTTTGATCTGCGCTATTACGTTGTGGCGCTTTTGTTCGTGATTTTCGATGTGGAAGTGGCGTTCTTCTTTCCGTGGGCGATTACTTTTGGCAAGGCCAACGAGTTAGCGCGGGACAACTTGACCATCGAAAAGCGCGATGAGATCAGCAAACAAATGGTGCCGTCGTCGCTGCCATCAACTGTCGATTCAAAGAAATCAAGCTACGAACCGGTGACCGTCGAGGCGGCCTCCAATTTTGCTTGGATCGCAATGGCCGACATCGCCGTTTTCTTTGGCGTTTTGCTGGTTGGATTCGCATATTTGTGGAAACGTGGCGACATTGATTGGGTCAAGACGGTCGCGGCGGAAGCGATGGCGGAGCCACCGCCCGCGCGGCCGGTTTTGCCCAAACCCAGTGCCGCGGCGGTGCTGATGGGTGCAGGTCAGAAATAACACTCGGGAGTTTCGATATGGGTTGGCTTCAAGGCCGTTTTGAAGAGGGTTTCCTGGTCACCACGCTGGAACAGGGCATCGCCTGGGCGCGTGAATCGAGCATGTGGCCGATGACCTTCGGTTTGGCGTGCTGTGCCATCGAGATGATGGCGGTAGGCGCGTCGCGTTATGATTTGGACCGCTTCGGCGCGGGCGCCTTTCGGGCCACGCCGCGGCAGGCCGATCTGATGATCGTGGCCGGCACTGTCAATTACAAGATGGCCAGCCGCGTTCGCCGTTTGTACAACCAGATGCCCGATCCGAAATTCGTCATTGCGATGGGCGCCTGCACCTGCGGCGGTGGGCCGTATTACAAGTATGGTTACAACGTGGTCAAGGGCGTTGACCTCGTTGTTCCGGTTGATGTTTATGTGCCTGGTTGCCCGCCGCGGCCTGAAGCGCTGCTGGAAGGTCTGATGCGGATTCAGGACAAGGTTCGCGGCATGCATTATTTGACCAAGGGCCAAGCTTGCGATGTGCCGATTCCGTCGCGAACCGGCTGGGTGCAACTGCCGCCGGAATTGAGCGATCCCGATCCGCTCAAGGAAATGGAGAAGCAGCAGGCGTTTGCCAGGATGACCAAGGAAAAAGCGACGCCGACGAAGGCGTAGGAAATCGCCTTTGTTAGCACAAGCTGTTAGCTTGTGCCGTCTCCACAAGCTAACAGCTTGTGCTACATACACAGCAGCTATGAGGGATTCATGACCTCTGCCGACATCATCTCTCGCCTCGAGCGCCAGTTCGGCCCCAAGATCAAGTCGAAAAAGCTCGACACGCAGGATCCTTACGTCGTCGTGGACGGCGCCGACCTGCTCGACGTTTGCCAGTTCCTGCACGACGATCACGAGCTTGGTTTCGACATCCTCAACTGCATCAGCGGCGTCGACTATTTCGAACCGGACCCCAAGAAAGCGCCCAAGGCGGGCTTCGAGCCGCATTTGGAAGTCGTTTATCATCTGCACAGTTTCCGGCACCACCATCGCTTCGTTCTCAAGGTGAATTTGCCACGCTGGATGGACAATAAACCCGGTGAGTTGCCGGAGTTGCCGTCTGTTTCGGACATCTGGGGTGCTGCGGAATGGCACGAGCGCGAGGTTTATGACTTGACGGGTGTGTGGTTCAATGATCATCCCGATTTGCGGCGCATTTTGCTGGCGGAAGATTGGGCGGGTTATCCGCTACGGAAGGATTATGAGTTTCCGCTGGAGTATCATGGGATACGGGGACGGTAGCGTTCTGCCGCTTGCGGCTTAGCACGCTGAGGGAATTACAATGACCCGCAAAGAAAAAGTAATCCGAATGGTCGAGCGGCTCGACGAACGTGACATCTCTTGCGAGCGGTTGATTTACCAGGTTACGTTGCTGAAGGGCATCGAAATTGGCCAAGAGCTCACAGGGCGAGGCGACAAGCTTGATTACGATAACCTATGCCAGCGCATCGAACGCGAATGGGAGCAATCGGACTTGGCCCCACCCACGATTGAGGAAATCCAAGTGGCGCTCAAGCGTGACCGAAAAGCCTCGAAAAAGCCGACCAAACATGCCCGGGCAAGAAGTGCGTGAGGAGGGGAAACACCATGATCGCGAATAAAGGACAAGTTCTTCGGATGATTGCCAGGCTGCCTGAAGACGTGACATATGATCGTGTTCTCTATCATCTGGACGTGCTTAACGGCATTAACATAGGCATGGATGAAGTTGAGCGTGGTGAAGGAATTGAACACGACGAATTATTCAACCGACTAATGGCGGAAGATGCGCAAGAAGAAGCCGAAGTGGATGCCGGGCGCCGAGCAAGATCTGCGGGAAATAAAGGCCCGCATAGCCCGGCAAGCGCCAAAAACGGCCGCGGACTTCATAAAACGCCTCAGAAGCTACGCCGACAGAAGACTGCGCCTGTTATCTGAAAGTGGTGGACTAATTATCGAAGATAATCGCCTTGGATTGCGAGAGATTTATTTTGGCAATTTTCGCATCATTTACCACTACGATGGAGTTGTCGTCTCGATTGTCGCCGTGCGTCGCGGTTCAAGAGAGTTTTACGTTGATAGTTTGATGGGATAATTGATCAATGGCCACCGCAACCCTTCCCCCCGACCCCACCATCATCGAGTTCGACGTCCGCACGGACGAAATGCTCGTCAACATGGGCCCGCAGCACCCTAGCACCCACGGCGTCTTGCGCCTCGTGCTGCGGACCGATGGCGAGATCGTCTCCGAAGTCGTGCCGCACATGGGTTATCTGCACCGCTGTGCCGAGAAGATCGGCGAAAACGTGGCGCCCATTCAGTTCATCCCCTACACCGACCGCATGGATTACCTGGCCGGGATGAACATGAACCTCGCCTATTCGCTGGCCGTCGAAAAGCTGTGCGGCATGAAACTGCCGGAAAAGGCCAATGTCATTCGCGTCATCATCGCCGAGCTGAATCGCATCGCCAGCCACTTGGTCGCGATGGGAACTTATGGCCTCGACCTGGGGACGTTTAGCCCGTTCCTTTACGCTTTCCGTGAACGCGAGATGATTCTCGATTTGTTCGAGGAGGTTTGCGGCGCCCGTTTGACTTACAGTTATGTGACGATCGGCGGTGTCCACGATGATTTGCCGGAGGGCTGGGTCGATCGCTGTCAGGAGTTTCTCACCTATTTCAAGCCGCGTATTGACGAATACCACGCGCTCTTGACCAACAACGCCATCTTCATCAAGCGCACCGCCAACATCGGCATTTGCCCCAAGGAACTGGCCATTAACCACGGCTGCAGCGGCCCCATGCTGCGCGGCTCGCTCAACCGCGACGAGGGCGATCCCGAATGGGACCTCCGCAAGATGGAGCCGTATTGCGGCTATGAAAACTATGACTTCAACGTGATCATTCCGCCGTTCACCGCCGCCCCGCCGGAAGCGGTCATCGGCGACTGCTGGCATCGCTATTACGTCCGCATGTTGGAAGTGGTCGAGAGCATCAAGCTGATCGAGCAGGGCCTTCAGAAATACAAGACGGCCCAGGGATCACATCGCATCGAACCGCCAAAGCATCTGCCGCCCGGCGAGGCCTACACGGAAACCGAATGCCCGCGCGGCCAGATGGGGTTCTACATCGTCGGCCGCAATGTCAAGGACGCGGTCCCGTTGCGAGTGCGGGCGCGGTCGTCGAGCTTTTGCAATTTGAGCGTGACCAACGCGATTTGCCGCGGCTGTTTGATCGCGGATGTGCCGGCGATTGTGGGGAGCATTGACATTGTGATGGGGGAGATTGATAGGTAGGCTGAAGTTGAAGAGGTGCCCCCGTGAGGCAGGGAGGAATTTGCATGATCACTATCCTCGCCACGATTCAGAACGGACAAATTGTACCACGTCAACCAGTTGATTGGCCTGAAGGGACCGAGGTAGAGGTTTCCTTGATCAAACCGAAGGGAGAGAAACTTGGCATGACTGAGGATGAGTGGCCAACGACACCCGAAGGAATAGCGGCATTGCTCAAGCGCATGGATGAAGCCGAACCGCTGGAGTTCACTCCCGAGGAGGAAAAAGCGTGGGAGGACGATCGAAAAGCCCGGAGGGAATTCGAACTCAATAACTTTGACAAGCGGTCGAAGATGATCGAGGGGCTTTTTGAATGAGGCGGTTTTTGCTCGACACCAATATTGCGGGCGATTATATCTTCAAACGCCATCGGGTTTATGAACGGGCGCGCGAGGAAATCTCGCGAGGAAACCGCATTGGCATTTGCATCCCAGTGGTGGGAGAGCTTTACTATGGAGTGGAGTATAGTGCTACGCGGGACCGCAACGCCAACCGGTTGCGGCAAATTCTGCCGGACTTCATGATCTGGCCCTACGATTTGGACGCAGCCAAGGAATTCGGCCGCGTTCGCGCGAACTTGCGACGAGCAGGTCGGCCCATGCAGGAGGTTGACATACAAACCGCGGCCATTGCTCTAACTTTGGGAAGAACCACCATCGTCACGGCCGACACCGATTTCCAAGCCATTCCCGGCCTTACCCTCGAAAACTGGGCCACACCTTAAAACTCCGACCGCGGTGTCCTCTTGTCTTCAACCTCCCCGTCACCTTCCCCTACCACTCCGTTTACGCCTTCGCCCGCAAGCCGCTACCCAGTTCAACGCCTGCGGCAGCCACACATTGTCGCTCCGCCAGCTAACCCAGTAGAATGGTGAGGAACGTAATCCCCTGGTGTATCCCACCTTGTAGGAGTTCGCTGCCGTGAATCTCAAAAAAACCTTCGTGTGCCTCACGCTGCTGCTATCGCTGACCGCGTTTTGCCAACCGCAAGCCGACTCCTCCCAGGCCCAAACCAGCTGGTGGCCCGCCGAGGTTGAGCAAGCACTGACGCGGGCCAAGGCCAACAATGCGGAGATTGTCAAAGCGCTCAACGGCGCTCCCGCCGAGCAGCGCAAGGGCATGGCATTCATCGTCGCCAATATGCCCGACCCCGATCTGCGCTCGCTCAAGGCCGATTTTCTTCTGGAAAATCTGGCGCTGGCTTACAAGGCCCGCAAGGAGTTTGCTTGGTGTCAGACGATGCCCGAGGCGATTTTCCTGAATAACGTGTTGCCTTACGCCAATGTCGATGAGACTCGGCATCCGTGGCGCAAAGAGTTTTACGACATGTGCGCCCCGGTGGTGAAGGATTGCAAAACCGCGTCCGAAGCTGCATGGAAGCTCAACGAAACCGTGTTTGAAAAAGTCAAAGTCAAGTATTCCACGGCACGCAAAAAGGCCAATCAAAGTCCCAATGAATCGATCGAGCAAGGCCTGGCCTCCTGCACCGGGCTGTCGATTATTTTGATTGATGCTTGCCGCAGCGTGGGCGTGGCGACTCGTCTGGTCGGCACCGCGATGTGGACTGACAAATCGGGCAATCACAACTGGGTCGAGATTTGGGACAACGGCGACTGGCATTTCACCGGCGCTTGCGAGCCTGATCCCAAGGGTTTGGATCGCGGCTGGTTCACAGACAAGGCCTCCAAGGCGATCAAGGATTCGCCGCAGCACGCTATCTTCGCGGTTAGCTTTGCCAAGACGGATGTCAGTTTTCCGATGGTCTGGTCTAAGCAGCGCAAGGACATTTCGGGCGAGAATGTGACCGAGCGCTATACGCAGCCCCAGAAAAAAGAGCCACAAAAGAAGCTCGAATTGTCCAAGGAGCAACTGCAAGAAATCGAGAAACAAGCCAAGGCCTATTTTGCCGCCAGCGAAGGGGACCGGGCCAAGATGAAATTCGACGCCAAGCTCGATCAATTGCTCGTTGGCAATGACGCCGATGTTCGCCGGGCCGTTTGGAAGGCTTACGTGTCCGCTCCAATTCATGATGCGATGAAGAAAGATTTCACCGCCAACCAGGTGCGCTACAAGGAGCATGTGAGTCCCTACGTCGTCCGCAAGGTCGGCGACCGGCCCAAGAACGGCTGGCCGCTGGTCATCGCCATGCACGGCGGCGGCAACGCGCCCCAGGCTACCAACGATAGCCAATGGAAGCAGATGCAGAAGTATTACAAAGATCATCCGGAAGTCGCCGGCGGCTATCAATATCTGGCACTCCGCGCTCCCAACAACACCTGGAACGGTTTCTACGACGAATACGTGCCGCCGCTCATCATGAGTCTGATCCGCCAATTCGCGGTGCTGAGTGATGTGGACACCAGCAAGGTCTTTATCATGGGTTATTCGCACGGCGGTTACGGTGCCTACTACATCGGACCCAAGATTCCCGATCGCTTCGCCGCCGTTCACTGCAGCGCCGGCGCGGCGACCGATAACACGATTTCGCCTTTGACGCTGCGCAATACCCGTTTCACTTACATGGTCGGCGAGAAGGACACGGCTTACGGCCGCCGCGAACGCAACGAGCAATTCAGCCAGGTCATGGACAAAATCAAAAAGGACAACCCCGGCGAGTTCCCCGTGGAATTCGAGTTCAAGCTCGGCTACCAGCACAGCGGTTTACCGGACCGCGACAAGCTCAAGGAAATGCTGCCTTTCACTCGCAATGCAGCGCCGCGGCACCTGACGTGGGTTCTGGGCGATGCGGTGCTCACCGATTTCTATTGGGTGTCGGTGGGGAAGCCGGGGAAGAAACAAGCGGTTGATGTGATCCTGCGCGACAACAAGGCTCAGATCACGAGTTGCAATGTCAAGGATTTCGCGCTGGGCGTGGACAGCCGGCTGGTCGATTTCGGCAAACCGCTGCAAGTGACGCTGGACGGCAAGGCGTCGCAGGTCAGCATGGCCCCCAGCTTTGCGACTTTGTGTCAGACAATGGTGAAGCGGGGCGACGCGGAGTTGGCTTGCACTTGTTTGGTGCAGCTGGATGGGATGAATCGGCCGGTGGATTCGGAGCAGTTTCGATTGTTTGAGTTTAAGCAGAAGAAGTGAAACTGACGGCTCAGATGGCGGTGCCGTCAACGAAGCGTCTAACCCAATAGCTCTTCAATGTTCTGGCTGCCGTGCAGGACTCGCAGCAATGAAACACGCAGATCGTCCCGGCGTTAGAGGAGCAGGTAATTCTCAAACCCCTTGATGAGCCGAAAACGAATACCGGCTTGTCGGGGGTTGTCTGATTCCCAAGGGCTTCCAAGATCCGGGAACTCCTCGACAAATTTGATTGTGTCATCGAGGGCGTTCAAAAACCTCAAACCTGTATCTTCTGCGTGCCTGTCATCGAAGTAGTCGATGATGTCTTTCATGTCGCGCCACAGAGACGACGCTCGAATGATCTCCATTACGATTTCGCCTCACGAGTGCGCTTTGTTTGCAGATATTCGCGGCCAAGGCGGGCACTGTCGCCTGTCGTCCAGGGAGCAACGTCTCCGCGCTCGATCTCGTCCAGCGCTTCGTCGATTTTCCGCTCCGCGTCTTCTTTCCATTGCACGCGTATAGCAGTTTCCAGGAGAGATTGCACCAGAGCGCTTCGGTCCTTGAAACGGCCGGCGGCGAGTTCGTGATCCAGGCGACTATTCAATGAATCGGGTATTTGCACTGTGAGAGTGACCATAACGTTGTCCCAATTGTCAGCTAATTCCGTCTGCCTTGACACACTTGGAATGGCGAGGGATGGGTTGGACGGGAACCCATCCGAGACCTCCACAATAACATATTATCGACCTCGGTATAGATGCTACTTTTCCAACACCCGAACAATGCGGGCAGATTTTCGCATCAAAAGGCCGAATGGGCTTCAGCGCGGCAAGTTGCGGATATTTTTGGCTGGCGCGAAAAAGCACCATGTTTCTAATGCGCTCATCGTGCTCCACCGTGACTGTTTGCGGGTCATCCCACATGAAAGTTAGCACTTCGCGGTTTGGCCGAATTCCCAAGCAGCCAGCCATGTCCAAAATCAATGGCAAAATCTGTAAGTTTGCCGCAACTTTTCTCAGATCAATGGCCGAAGACCCGCCAACGCTATTAGAAGTTGGGTCACCTTTGAACGATTCGAGTGCTGCTTGGATCGCAGGAATGTCTTGGGTGACTTCGTTCACTGGATTGCCTGCTGCTGAACGGAGAGGTCCGCCAATAGCGTGTGTTGGCTCATACTTGAATCTCTTGCCCCGGAAAAGCCTTGTGAAATAGGTCCTCTCCCGCCGTTAAGCGGATCAGGGCCATTTTCACTTGCTGCTCGTCATACTCCGGATGGCGTCGCCGCACTCCGGCTGCCGCAATGTCGCGCATGAAATCGCTCATTTCCATCGCCATTTTCAACGTCCTGCCAGGTGGCATGCGACGGTATATCTCCAACTGCACCAGCGCCGCTTCTCGCGTCGTGACCGCAGGCACAAATTCAATATCCATCTCTGCCTCCATCCTCGCAGCCAAGTTGGGGACATTCATCCTCCTACCAGCATTATGCCAACCCAACGGCCGCAAAGAAAGGGCCAAGAAACGCGGCTGTTTCCTGATGGCCTAGTCAACCGCGACGCTCCCACGGTACAATCCCCCCACATGGATGTGCCCCTACTGCCGGTTCTTCAAGGAGGAGACCCGTGCCCAAACCACGGATGGTGCCCGCTTACACTACGCCTATGGGCCGCGCCTACAACGCCGATGCCATCGACGTGCTGCGCTCGCTCGCGGCCGACTCCGTCTCGCTGGTGTTCACGTCGCCGCCGTTTGCGCTGCGTCGCAAGAAGGCCTATGGCAATGTCACCGCCCCGGAGTATGTTGAGTGGTTTTGGCCGTTTGCCGAGGAGATTCATCGCGTTTTGCTGCCTGATGGGAGTTTTGTTTTCGATCTGGGCGGCGCCTGGAATCCGGGCAGCGGCACGCGGTCTTTGTTCCCTTATGAGTTGATTCTGCGGCTGGGCAAGCTGTTTCATCTGGCTCAGGATTTTTATTGGTACAACCCATCGCGGCTGCCAACGCCGGCCGAGTGGGTCACGATCCAGCGCACTCGTGTCAAGGACGCCGTTAACACACTGTGGTGGCTGTCCAAAACGACCACGCCGCAGGCCGATAATCGGCGGGTGCTCAAGCCTTACAGCAAATCGATGAAACGTCTGCTCCGCGACGGTTATCAACCGGCGATGCGGCCGTCGCAGCACGAAATTGGGCCGCATTTCCAGCGTGACAATGGTGGCGCCATTCCGCCCAATATTCTCACGATTCCCAACACGCGGTCTTACGATCTCTATATTCGCCGTTGCAAGGCGGCGGGGTTGCCTATTCATCCTGCCCGTTTTCCGGCAGAGATACCGGATTTCTTTATTCGGTTTTTGACCTCGGAAAAGCAACTGGTCGTCGATCCCTTTGCAGGGAGTAATGTCACGGGACAGGTCGCCGAGGGCTTGGGTCGGCATTGGTTGAGTGTCGAGATTAATGGCGATTATGTTGCGGGGTCACGGCTGCGTTTCGAGACCACGACAACCAAGGCTGCGTAAACAACAAAAAACCCGCGGATTGCTCCGCGGGTTCTGTGTTTTTAATGCTCAGCCGCAAGCGGCTTTAGCGCTGGGTTTCCATGACCATGAAACCGCGGAATTGCAGGGCGTCCATCGCTTCTTGAGCGCGGGTCGGCGTGGTGTAGCTGCCATACAACCGCCACGGGGTGGACGGGCTTTCGCGGTAGTACACGTCGAAGACCGAGTAAGCCGGTGTCACGATGATCGGGCTGCTGTAAACGACCGTCGGCCGGGGGTAGACTACGACGGGCGGGCAGTAGGGCTTGTAAACCGGTACATAGACGCCGACGCCGATCTTGATGCCGCCGCTCGCACTTGCGGTGCTGCCAGCGAATTCAGTGGTGCCGATCAAACCTGCGGTGGCCGCCAGGGCCAGGATGGTGCTGCGTAACATGGGTGGGCTCCCTTTTAGTTGTGGTTGTGATTTGAGTTGCGTTTAGTTGCTCCTCGACAAAAGAACGAGGTCGGGGGGTCAACTTGCGCGGCGACAAAACGGGTTTGTGATGCTGCCGGCGTCCCAGGTCCGAGTTTAACGACTTTGCCGAGATTGCCGGTTGTGAGGCAGACCTGGCAATCTGCGCAGCCTGGATCGTTACCCCATGCTATTGCGGCGGGAAACTGTTATGATCGGTTGAGAGATTGAAACGTAGGACTGCATTGAAAGGCACTACCATGAGGCGGTTTGCTGCAATTCTCGCTTTGTCCCTGAGTGCATTAATCGCTGTCTCGCCGGTGACTTCGCAGACGCCGGCCAAGGTGCAGCCCAAGCTGGAGCCGATCGCCGAAACCAAGCTGCTCATGGAAGGCCTGGCCCACTCCAATTTTCGCGGCATCGAACGGTTGCTTGTGCAGAAACCGGCAGAGGTGCAAAACTGGACCTTCGCCCGTGGCCAGGCTTTGTTGATTGCCGAGACCGCCAATCTGCTGATGTTGCGGCCGCCCAAATCGCAAGGTCAGCCGATTTGGTTCGACCGGGCCACGGAATTACGCACTTCGGCCCAAGAACTGGCCAAGCTGTTGGCGGCGCAGGATTACGAAAAAAGCAAAAACGGCCTGGTGCAGATGGCCGGGACATGCAACAAGTGTCATCAGGCGTTTCGCGTGCCAGTGCAGATTGCGGCTTTTGGGGATAAGGCGATTGAAGACTAGACGACAGCGATTTGCCTAGTTCTTTGTCGGCGGCAACGGCATCCGCACACGCAAATCATCCCCCGGCGGATTGTCTTCGTCGTTGCGGCCTTGATCATCAATGCCGTTGACGCCGAAGCTGTACAGCAAATAGCCGTCGGCGGCGGGGCAGTAGATGAGCGGCTTGCCGGTGAAGAGATCGTCGGGGATTTTGGGCAAGTACTTGGGGGCCAAGTTGTCGAGCTTGGCAGGGTATTTGCCGATGTCGCTGCGATAGGCGGCCAGACCGAAAGCCAAGTGAAGATTGCGCGCCTTTTGTTCGTCACGGTCGGCGGTTTGCTGCAACTTTCCGGTCGGCAGGCCCGGTAGACCCCACAATGCGAGCATCAAATCACCCAGCAACTTGCCGCGTTCGCCGGGTTTCTTGGCGTCGACGAGGGCGCTGATTCCACCGAGGTCAAAAAGGTCCGACTTGATCTTGGCCAAATCATTGGCAATCTCTGCCAACTGTTTTTCTCGTGTGGGGCGGTCTTGCACGCGCATGGCCGCCGCACATCGGTCGTAAAAGCGATTGGCGCTCCGTAAGGCCGGATCCCAATCGATGTCGTATAGAACCGGATTGGCTTTGGGATCAAGCGCCTGGGCAAAAAGGTCTCGATTCACACCCGCGAATTCGGCAATGCACTGTGTTCCGCGGCGGTCAACCAACAGGATGGCATCGAGAAACATGAAGCGTTCGTAGGTATCAACGAAGTCGCTCAGACGCGTCTTGGGCGGCAACTTTTGCAGATCTTGCAAGCACTTCATGGCCTGCTTGGCGTCCAACTTGGCGGAATCCAAAAAGGTCAGGTCTGCCTGACTGGCGAGATTGTCGATGGCGACGCCAACCAGGTGCTCAATGAGACAGCCGCCGCGAGCCACGAGCCGACCCAAGCGATGGCAGGCGAGCAGGTCCTGCCAGGCTTCTTCAACTCGGCCTTCGCCAAGGTGCATCATGGCGCGGATTACCAGGGTGGTGGCGAATTCGCGGTTGCACTGCACGCTGGGCAAAAGGACGCCGACCAGTCCCGTCGGTTGCTTGTCCGCCGTCTCGGTCGGCAAAAGCGGCAAATAGTGGTGCGTGCGTTTACTGGCCTCGACGACGTGTGCCAGGGGTTTGTCATTGGCTTTCAACCACTTGGCCACCTGCGGAAAGTCCTTGGCCTTCCAGGGGCGTTCGCCGATTCGATCCAGCATCGCCCAGTATTTCTCGTCAGGCTTCATTTTTGGATCGATACTGCTGAGATATTTCAACAGGCGCACGAAGTAATCGCCTTTGTCCGGAGGCGTTGCGATGCCGAGCAATTTGAAAAAGCCGGCCGGCATGGTCGCGCCCTCGGGATGCGGGCCGGACGCTTTCCACAGCAGCACGTTGGCGTTGTTGTCCGGCGTCACACCTTGGCGCAAGCGGTCGTTGATGGCTTTGAGGAAGTCGGGATAGCCGTCCTTGTCGAGCGGTTCCGTGAGATAGGTCGTGTCCTTGGCGATGGTGAATTTGGGTTTGGTTTTCTTGTCGGGGCCTTTGGCCACTTGAGCGTCCGCGCAATGACATAAACCGCCCCAAGCGACGACAGGCAAAAGCGTCATCCAAACAGCAATACAGCGCATGATTCTTCACCCCATTCAGGATTTCTTCAAGGACGGCAACGGCATTTGAATGCGGATATCGTCACCCCGCGGTTCATCGTCATAGTCGCGGCCTTGATCGTCCTTTTCGTTGATGCCGAAACTATAGAGCAAATAGCCGTCGCCGGTCGGCCGATAGACAAGCGGTGTGCCGGTGAATAGATCTTCAGGAATCTTGGCCAGATATTTGGGAGAAAGCTTGTCGAGTTGGCCGGGGTATTTGCCCGTGTCAGCTCGGCAGGCGGCAAGTGCGAAGGCAACTTGGAGATTAAGGTGGACCTGCTCCCAGCGATCATTCCATTGTTGGAGGTCCACGATCGCGGGTTGCATCAAGGAGACCAGTTTGTCGCCTGTGACTTTTCCCAACGCCTCCGGATTGGCGCCCGCGGCTGCCCAGGCCTTGACGAAATCTTTGTGGTCGAAGACAGACTTCGAAAGTTTTCTCATGTCGGCGTTGTATTCCGACAGCAGCTTATTGCGGGTTTGCCGATCTTTGGTTCGCAGGGCAAGGATCATGCGATCGAAAATCTTGTTGCCATTGCGCAACGGGAGATCCCAGTTGATGCTTTCCCACACAGGATTGCTCACCGGTTTGCCGTCTAATTGGCCGAGCGAATCCGCTCCCGAGCGTGCAACAAAGAGAACGCTATCGATGAATTGGAAACGATTCAAATCAATACTGTCGGCCAATGGCGGCAAGGGTGGCAGCTTTTGCAGGTCGTTCAAACGGGTCATCGCTTGCTTGGAAGTGTCCTTGGTGCGATCCAAAAAGACCTCAACTGCCTTGGCTGCGCTGCCGTCGATTGTGCTTCTCCCGGCATTGTGGTGGATCAAATCCCCTCCCTGGGCAACCAACCTTCCCAGCCGGAGGCAGGTGATCAAGTCCAGCCAGGCTTCGTCATTGCGGCCTTCGCCAAGATGCAGCATCGCGCGAGCGAGCAGAGCGCGGGCCATCAATTTGCAGTATTGCGCACCGTGCCGCGGCGGAGCTATGATACCGGGCACATTGTCCTTGGACTTTTCGGGCACCAGTGGCGAATAGTAGCGTGGCCGTTTGACGGCCTCGGCGACGAGCGACAATGGCTTGTCACAATCCTTGAGCCAGGCCGCGACATGGGGATATTTCTCAGCGGTCCAGGGCTCCACGCAGAGTCGAAGCGACAGATCGAAAAGCTCGTTTTCTTTGAAGTCCTTGCCGATTTTGCCTTTGCTTTTCAGGTGTTGCATCAGGCTGACAAAATAAGCTCCATCCTTCGGCAACGGCTCGATGCCCAAAAACTTGAAGTAAGCGGCGGGTATGGCAACGTCAATGATAACGTCGTCGTATTGCGGTCCACATGCCTTCAGGAGGAGCACATTGGCATTGTTATCCGGCGTTACGCCCTTGCTCATCAGGTTGTTGAAACCCTTGACGTAGTCGACGTAGCCGCCCTTGTCGAGCGGCTCGGTCAAATAGGTGGTGTCTTTGGCGATGGTGAATTTGGGTTTGGCTTTTTTGTCGGGGCCGGCGATTGTTTTTTCCTGGGCAGCAAACAATGTGCTCGCAATGACCAAGAATCCCAAAACTGCGAGCGTTGCAATGAAGGTACGCATGAAGGAACCCTTGGGGCGAAATGCAATGCCGCCGCATGCCGCACCAAGCGCTAGTGGGGGCAAGGCAGCTCGATATCGCAAGCCGCCATTATACGCGCGGCTTGAAGGCGCAAACCCCAAATGCCACGAATTGCAGTTGTCTACTAGTGTTGTGTCACTGCTTGTTATTCGAGTCGACGCAATGGAATCGGCCAATCGATTGCAACCGATGGTAGGCACCCCCTGAAATGAATATTTGGCCGACGCATGCGGAAATCAAGCAAAGCCTTTGTTTTCAATATCTTGCGCATGTGTATCTTGGTAGGCTGGTTCGGCTTTCCTCCGGATTCATTTCACAGGGGTCTGGGGGGGGCGTGAAATGAAACGAATCCTGAAATGAACGCGGCTCCAAGTTCGTCATCGAGTTTTTGGAATCTACAAAAATAGCGTGGAGCTGGCCCTAGTCGCCGGGCAATTCCACCGCGGCCCCGCGTTCCGCGCTCAACGCCACCGCCTCGGTGAAGCCCATGTATAGCGCTCCGGTGGCAAAATCTGTCAAGCGCACCGGTTTGCCCTCCCTAATCGAACTCACAAAGTCTGACTCGACTTGCCAGCCGCCTGCTTTTTCCGGGGAGATTGGGATTTCTTTGAGTTCCGTCGAGCCGCCGTGGAGCTTGCTGGCGCCGAGAATGCGGTCGGTGTTCAAGTCGTAGTGCAAGAAGCCTTCGGAGCCGTAAAGGGCGATGGCCATTTGCTGGCCGACGGGTGTGACGCCGCTGAAGTGGTAGCTGGCTCGCGCGCCGTTTTCGAGGATGGCTAACACCTGGACGCTGTCGGGCGTTTCCACGGCTCGGCGGACGCCGCTTTCGGGGTCGATGCGCGTTGCATGAAAGGCGTGCACTTGGGCCAAAACGCGGATGGGCGGCGGGGCCCAGCGCAGCACCGTCTCGTGGACGATGCCCAGTGTCAGCATGTTGTAACCGGAAAGGGCTGCGTCTTGCCGCCAGGACAGGGGAGCAGCTGGATCGGCCAGGGCGGCGTTCTGGCCGATGACGTGGACCTCGCGCATTTCGCCCAGGTAACCAGCCTGAAGCAGCTCGCGCATGATTTCGTTGCCTTTTAGACCGAATGGACTGGGCACGACCTGCGTCACTAATTGTGGATGCGCTTTGGCGGCGGCCAGCATCTGTTCGGCTTCGTCAACGTTCATGCACAGGCGGGCCTCGGTAAGAACGTGTTTGCCGGCGTCCAGGGCGGCCAGGGTGATCGGGCAATGCAGGTAGGGCCAGGTGCCGATGACGATGGCGTCGATGTCAGGATCGGTGACCAAGTCTTGCCACTGGGCGTGCGTTTTGTGAATGCCGAATTCACTGGCCACGGCGGCGGTGGTGGCCGGGCGGCGATTGCAGACGGCGGTGATTTCGACATTGGGCAAGGCCAAAAGTCCGGGGATGTGCCGTAGGCGGGTGTTGGCCCCGGCCCCGATCAAACCGACCCGCAGACGCTGTGCTGTCATGATGTGGCTCTTTGGGAAAATTGTTTACTTGCAACTTGCGCCCAGTCTGGTAGTATGCCAACCTGGAGCAGGTCTTGTGTATCTTTTACAGGGAGATTAACGATGCGCCAACTAGCGGTTTTCGCTTTGGTGACGGGTTTGGTTGGCCTGACTAGCCTTGGCAATGCCGACCAGGGTGGTGAGGTCAAGTGCAAGGTCGATGGGTTGCACCTGTGTTGTGCGACTTGCGACAACACGGTAAAGGCAATTCTGGGCAAAGTGGACGGAGTGTCCAACGTGAAGGTCGACCGCAAAGCGGCCGACAAGGTGACCTTCACAGCCAAGTCGGACAAGGAAGCGAAAGTCGCACTGGACGCACTGATCAAGGGCGGCTTTTGCTGCGACGTGACGGCCGGCTCGAAGAACATGAAACCGGAAATCGCCAAGGTCGATTTCAAGGGCGATTCGGTCACCTTCAATGACGTGCATATCTGCTGCGGCGCTTGCACAACGGCGGTCAAGGGTTTGTTCACCGATGCCAAGGTCACGGTAAACGGCAAGGGCGCTCAAAAGTCCGTGACCATCACCGGCAAGAACCTGGACGCTCAGGTGGTGGCCGAAAAAATGCAAAAGGCCGGTTTCACGGGTGTTTTTGAAGCAAAGAAGTAAGACGCCTGCGGCGTTAGGATTAGCCCACGGGTCGCTGCCCGTGGGCTTTTTTGTTGCGCGGGCTAAGCCGCAAGCGGCCTGCTATAATGGGGCACATGTCAACGATGAATGCCAAGACTGTGACGGTTCCCGATATTCTCGCCGCCAAGGCGCGCGGACCGCGCATTACCATGCTGACTTGCTACGACTTCGCGATGGCGCGGTTGCTGGACGACGGGGGCGTGGACATACTGCTGGTCGGGGATTCGGTAGGCATGGTCGTTCAGGGGCTGCCCAACTCCTTGTCGGTGACGCTGGAGGAGATGATTTATCACACGCGCCTGGTTGCCCGAGGCGTGCGGCGGAGTCTGCTGGTCACGGATATGCCATTCATGAGTTATCAGGTTAGTCCGCAGCAAGCACTGACCAACGCGGGCCGGCTTGTGAAAGAAGGCGGTGCCCAAGCGGTGAAACTGGAAGGGGGAGTGCGGACGGCGGAGGCGGTCGCTGCCGTGGTGTCGGCCGATATTCCGGTCATCGGCCATGTCGGACTGACGCCGCAATCGGTAAACCGCTTTGGCGGCTTCAAAGTGCAGCGCGATGAGGAACGGTTGTTCGAGGATGCCTTGGCGATTGAGAAGGCCGGGGCGTTTGCGTTGGTGGTGGAGTGTGTTCCGGCGGCGCTTGCCGCCAAACTAACGGCGGCTTTGAAGATTCCAACCATTGGCATTGGCGCCGGCGCCGGGTGTGATGGGCAGGTGTTAGTGACGCCCGATATGTTTGGGCTATTGCCTGATTTCCGGCCGCGGTTTGCCAAGCAATATGTGGACCTGGGGGCGGCGATCACGGAGGCGGCGCGGGCGTTTTGCCGGGAGGTCAAGGAGGGGGCGTTTCCGGGCAAGGAGCATGAATTTCGTTAACATTTCGAGATCGACGCAGCAAAAGTTTTTGGCCGCTTTTTGCTTGCTTTCAAATGGGGACCCATTAATATCGTCAATCAATCTAACCAGCGTTGGATTTCAACAATTTCATTATTTTCGTGGAGAAGTCCATGAAGCGCGTCCTGATCGTATTTGCGACGTTGGCATTGGCGGCTGTGGTGTTCTCGACTAGCGGCTACAGTCAAGACAAGAAACAAGATCCCCAACCCAAGCAACCCAAAGCACCGGGCATTCCTGTCACCTGGGGTTGGCAAAAAATCGGGCTGGTGGCGGACCAAAAGAAGAAGGTTCAGGAAGTCATCGGCAGCTATACCGGCAAGATCAAGGATTTGCAGGAAAAGATCGACAAGCTCAAGGATGACGAATATGCCGAGGCTTACAAGATCCTCGATGATATGCAAAAAGCGAAGGTCAAGAAGCCCTACGAGAAGCCGCCAGTTGACCCTGCCAAAGATGACAAGAAGAAAACCGGCGGTTGAGCGTGAGCGGCCCGCGGTGACACGAAACCAATACAAAGCCCACGTGCATCTGCTCGTGGGCTTTTTGCATTAAGCTGTTGGTAACATCGCTCAATGTGGAAGGAGCTTGCTATGTTGAGCCTTGCCAAAATAAGTCGCCGAGACTTTCTGCGTGTCGGTGGCATCACCACGGGTTCGGCAGGTTTGTCGCTCGCTAACATTGCCCAAGGTCGAGCGGGTTTGGGCACTACGGAAAAAAACTTCATTCTGCTCTTTCTCGTTGGCGGTCCCAGTCAGCTCGATACCTGGGACATGAAGCCCCACGCACCCAGCCATGTTCGTGGCCCGTTTCGGCCGATTCGCACCAATGTTCCGGGACTTGAGATTTGCGAACATTTCCCGCGTATGGCCACGATGGCTCAGCGTTTTGCCATTGTGCGCTCGGTTCATCACGAGGAAGCGGCGATCCATGAGACCGGTCAGCAATTGTTGCAAACTGGGAGGTTGGCGGAAGGCGGGATTGTCTTTCCCCATTACGGTGCGGTGGTGTCCGCATTGCGAGGCCGGCGGTATGTGTTGCTGCCCAGGCCGCTGGGTGACACCGGCGTCAACATGAGCCATGGGCAAGGCGCCGGTTTTTTGGGGCGAAGCCACGAACCATTTTCTCCGGTCGCTTACGCTCCTGGCTCGCCGGCTTTTGATCTTGGCAAGGAACGCGGAGGTTTGAGGGATCGTTATGGCCGTAATCCCTTTGGCCAATCGTGTCTGCTCGCGCGCCGATTGGTGGAACGCGGGGTGGGCGTTGTGTCAGTCAACATGTTCGACACCGTCTTCAACACCGTGACTTGGGATTGTCATGCTGCCGGCGGGTCACTCGCCACGACGCTAGACGACTATCGCGCAACCGTCTGTCCAATGTTCGATATGGCATATGCCGCATTGCTTGGCGATTTGGATGATCGCGGTTTGTTGACAAACACGTTGGTGGTGGCGATGGGCGAATTCGGCCGCACACCAGTGCTCAATTCCTGCGGCGGCCGCGATCACTGGCCGGGCGTTTGGTCCATCCTCTTCGCCGGGGGCGGGGTTCGCGGCGGGCAAGTCATTGGCTCATCCGATTCGCTTGCTGCCGAGCCGCGCGATCGACCGGTCACGCCCGCCGAAGTGGCCGCCACGATTTACCAAGCATTGGGGGTCAATCAGAATGCGCGCGTGCCAATGGTGGATGGCACTATGGTGTCGCTGGTGAACGCCGCTCCAGTCGGTGAGCTATTCTAAAATAAGGCGCTATCTCAGCAATCTTCGCTTGTCGCTGACGAATAACCTGGCGGAAGCGAACCCTCCGCCGCTCGTCCTTTCCATGTGAACGGAGGTGCAGTCATGGAAACCTTCTTTCTGGTCTGCGCTGCCGTAGGCGGCACCCTGCTGCTATGTCAGTTTGTCCTGGGCTTTATGGGCCTGGGACACCACGACATCGATCATGACTCCAGCTTCGACCACGGCCATGATGTTGACCACGATCATGAATCATGGTTCGTCGGCGTACTCACGTTTCGGACCGTTGTCGCCGCACTGACATTTTTTGGCCTCGGCGGCTTGATCGCGGTTTACGAAACCCAAGATCCAATCATGCCGCTGGGTGTCGCAGTGGTGTGCGGAGCCGCCGCCCTGTTCGGCGTGGCCTGGATGATGAAGCTGCTGCAGCGTCTCAAGGCCGACGGCACCACGCGCATCGACCGCGCCGTCGGCAATATCGGCACCGTCTACCTGTCTATCCCAGCTAATAACGCCGGCGCCGGCAAAGTCACGGTGAAGCTTCAGAACCGGACGGTAGAATATCAGGCTATCAGCAGAAATGAAGCCCTGGCCACCGGCACTCCTATTCAGGTCGTCGCCGTGGTCGGACCCGATATTGTGGAAGTGATTCCCGTCCCCCAAGCCGAGAGGATCAGCCATGTCTAGCCTCTTTATTTTGGCCCAAGGACAGGTCGCCGAAAGTACAGTCTGGCTCGCGGTCACCATCGTGGCCGTGGCCGTCGTGTTCTTCAGTTTCGTCATGCTGCTGGTAAAGCGCTACAAGCGCTGCCCCAGCAACCGCATCCTCGTCATTTACGGCAAAGTCGGCGGCGGCAACACTTCGCGCTGCATCCACGGCGGCGCTGCTTTCGTGATGCCCTTGATTCAGGACCATGCTTACCTCAGCCTGGAACCGATGCAGATCGAAGTGCCGCTCAAGGGAGCGTTGTCGATCGAGAACATCCGCGTCAATGTTCCCAGCGTTTTCACCGTCGCCATCGGCACCGAACCGGAAGTGATGCAAAACGCCGCCATCCGCTTGCTCGGTTTGACCACTCAAGAAGTCACGCACCAGGCGTCGGACATCATCTTTGGCCAACTGCGGCAAGTCATTGCATCGATGCGAATTGAGGACATCAACCGCGACCGCGAGAAGTT